>JAIOTM010000329.1 GCA_021106755.1 Candidatus Cloacimonadota bacterium
ATCCTCATTGAAGGACGGGGCGGATAAATGTAAGTATTACGAACCATATATTCTTTGAGGATATCGTTCTGAATTGTTCCGATTAGCTGTTCCGGTTTAATGCCCTGCCTCTCTGCCGCTATTATATAAAATGCCATAATGGGAAGCACTGCCCCATTCATGGTCATGGAAACCGACATTTTATCTAACGGAATTTTATCGAACAGAATCTCCATATCAAGAATCGAATCAACCGCGACACCAGCTTTACCTACATCGCCCACAACTCTGGGGTGGTCAGAGTCGTATCCACGATGGGTTGCCAAATCGAAAGCTATCGACAAGCCTTTTTGTCCTGCCGCGAGGTTGCGGCGGTAAAAAGCGTTACTTTCCTCAGCAGTAGAGAATCCCGCGTACTGGCGAACAGTCCACGGACGCATTACATACATTGTCGCGTAAGGTCCTCTCAGGAACGGGGCAATACCAGCGGTGAACCCGATATGGGTTAACTGCTCAGTGTCTTTCTCAGTGTAGAGTGGCTTAACAGCTATCTGCTCCGAAGTTGCCCAGTTCAGAGCATCAAAGTTATCGCTTACTGCTTTACGGACTTTTTCTTCCCATGCCCGAAGTGATCCGGCAGGGCTTGGTTTTACATCTATTTTCGTAAAATCGACACTCATAATTCTACTCCGCATTGTTTAGCGAGACTATTCAGTATTTGATAGGCATCCGCTTTAATATAAATAAACTCGTCAATTCCAGCTTCTTTCAGCGTCTCAATATGCTCTTTCGGATATCCCGCCAGAACATATTTTGCCTTTGTTTGTCCGAGTTTTGCAAAGAGGGGTGAAACATATTCAGGATAAAGGTCATCGGCGGAGCAAATTACAGCAATATCACAAGACTGAGACGAAAGATACTTAGCGGCTTCGTCCATATCCGAAAACGCGGGAGCTTCCGAAACCACAAATCCGGCTGATTCAAAGAATCCGCGAGAAAAATCTGCTCTTGCCCGGTATTTTTCAACAGAGCCAAGTGGAACAAGTAGCACGTTAAGCTTTTTCGCGTCAACTTTATAGCGAAGTTCTTCCCATGGTTTTGTTAAGCGTGTGGGAGCAATCGGTTCTATCGACAGGTCATTTTTGGAGCCTTTGTACAACTCTTCCATCAAGTCACTAATCGCGATTCCCTGCCCCATAGCTTCGAGCATAGAATCAAATTTATGGGAAGTATCCAGAGTGAACGTTTTCTTATGGCAATTGCACTGATTGCATTTTATCAGCTTCTCTCCACAAACACAATTGCAGTTTTCTTCTAAAGGTTTTTCGGTTGTATTGGCGTACATATTTACTCCAACAAATACATCTTTGCGGCGGAAGAAATTCTTTCTGCGGGCAACCAGAATTTCTGAAATTTCACGTTGCGGTTTTCCACTTTGCAGGATGGGAATAATACCACCTTCAGCTTCTATTAATTGCAATGTTTCCCAACCACGGCGAATAAGCTCGGAAGTCATAGCTTCCACAAAGTAAGAACCAGCGGCAGGATCTATTACCTGCGAGAAATGGGACTCTTCTTTCAGAACCAGATGAACATTTCGCGACTGCCGCATTGAAAACGCGTCCGCGTGGCGGATGGGTGCGTCAAACGGGCTTACTTCGATACTGTCAGCCATGCCTGCAATAGCGGAGAATGTTTCTGTAGTGTTACGTAGCATGTTTACCCAGGGATCAACTGCCGTTTTATTGAATGACGATGTATTTATATGAATCTTCAGTTTTTGAGCTTCTTCGCCACCACCGAATGCTTCGATTATAGATGCCCACATAACACGGGCTGCCCGAAGCTTGGCAATTTCCATGAAGAACTGAGAACCAGCACTAAAACCTGCTTCTATCGAAGCGGCAATTGTTTTGATGTCATGTCCCCGTTCCAGCATTTCGCGAATGTAGTATATGCCCGTAGTAAATGTTAACGCCAACTCTTGCACAGCGTTCGCACCGCCATTATGCCACACACTACCTTGCATGGTAAACAGACGTAACCCCGGTTGATGGTATTTCAGCCATTGCAGATTTTCCGCGGTTGTATCCATTAACTTCTTCATAGATCCAGGTGCGTTTCCGGTTGCTGTCAGCAGAGCAAGCGGATCGTACATCAACGAGCCGTGTAACTTTTTATCTGGAAAACAATTACCCAGCAGAGCGGTAAATGCTGGTGTGGAAAATCCCGCGTCAAATCGAACCGCGACAGCTTCCACATCTATGGAGTCCATCAGCAATTTCAAATCGTCATCGCAACATATTCTAACGCCTTCGCAACAAGAGCTTTCTGTATCCAGAGTAACGTAAACGCAATTCTGACCACGATTAAGAGCACTCAGTATTTCTTTGTTTACATCGGCAGGGAGTCCATGTCGGAAATTTTGAGCAACTTCCCACTCCCGTGTGTGATAACCCCCAGCTTCGGTACCCCGTACATAAGGAGCAAATCCCGGGAAACCACCCATGTGAGGAAGGTTTGCTGTGTTATGATAAATCCCTTCGAGCGTAATACCCTCGTAAGTGGATTTCAACATGATTCTATCGTAAGGCTTACCTTTCAATAACTTGTCAACAGCTTCACGCCAATCCTGCTCCGTAGGATAAGGAAAATCCTTTTCGGGAGCAAGCGGCATTCCTTTAATCCGGACTTCATCCATAGTGTTCTCCAGTCAGTTAATATTAATTCAGACTGAACTTTACAAGGTTGTACCAGTTGTCAACAAAAAAGGGGGAGAGAGGTTATTTTGACTATATTCCACTTATTTTGCAGTGAGATAGAGTAGGTAGATTTACTAATTATTATAGGAAAGCTGTTCAGAAGCTTCCAGTTTCAGTTGTCCGATTTTATCGGTTAGTTGGAGAAACCCCTTCCTTCACCTCATCATCCCATACAGCCCGATATTCTTCTCCACCATTTTAGAAACCTTGAATTTATCAGCGGTTTGCAAAGCGTTTTCGCCAAGTTTCTCGCGTAATCCGGAGTTTTCGCATAGTTTCAATAATGCACTCGCTAACCTTTCTGGATTCTTTCTGGGAACCAACAACCCGTTGAAGTTATTGGAAACCATTTCCGGAATTCCCCCCGCTTCGGTTCCAACAACCGATAGCCCTAACGCCATCGCGTCTAATATCGAAGTACCTAAACCTTCTAAATGCGACGACAACACAAATAAGTCCATTTGCTTTAGCAGATTGCCTACATCTTTGCGGAATCCCAGAAAGCGGAAGTTGTTACTCAGCTTCAATTCCCGGTGCAACTGCTCTAACGATTCTCTTTTGTAACCCTCTCCTGCCGCCATAAAAGTAATATCGGAACGTACATCCAGAACCAGTTTGGCGGCTTTTAATAAGGTGGGATAATCTTTATGCCCGACCAGCGCGGCAGTAGTACCTATTATCAGGTGATTTGCGGGTATTTTTTCTTTAATCCTGAACTCAGAATCGGGTACAACATCCGCGAATTTCCGCGTGTCTATTCCGCTGTGGATTGTAGTTAACTGCTCAGGTTTGAATCCACACTGAAGCATCACCCTTCGAATATTCTCGGAAATACAGACGATTGTATCCATTCGAAGGTATTTTTGCCGACTGAAAAAATTGTTTTTTACCGGGAAATCCACCCGGCGAACCCCAATAAGCTTCAACGCTGAAAAAAAATATTTTGCTAACGCACCAATAGCCACCGCGTGGGCACTATGCAGATGCAGAATTCTAAAATTATTGTCCTTGCATATTTTAGCAATTTTCCAGGCAGACCAGATATCGATTTCTCCCCGCATGGGCAATTCGTACACGGGAAATTCTTTTTCTCTGCATAGTTTTGCCATTTCAGAACCAGTTCTGGTAACCATTGCGGTACGAAAACCTCGCTCCAGCATGCCGGAAAACAGATACATCGCCTGCTGTTGACCACCCCGCCAGGTACGTTCGCTATCAACATGCAGAATATTTATATTTCTCATATTGTTATCAACCGAAGAGTCGTTTACATGGTCAAGAAATAAAAAAAGCCGAATTTTTGAAAACTCGGCGTTTATGGTTAGCTAAATTGTTATTTGAGTAGTACCATACGGCGCGTTTCGAGTGTTTTCCCACAACTTCGAAGCTGATAGAAGTAGATACCACTGCCAACTGGATTGCCATTGTTG
>JAIOTM010000101.1 GCA_021106755.1 Candidatus Cloacimonadota bacterium
CATATTGGATATTTTGAAGAAGCTCATAACGGGACCATTTTCTTAGATGAAATTTCTGAAATGCCTCCTGATATTCAAGCAAACTTACTTCGCATTCTGGAAAGTAAAGTAATTAAACGGTTGGGAGATAACAAGAATCGTAAAACTGATTTTCGTCTGGTATCCGCCAGCAACAGAAACATCTATTCTTTGATTGATCAAAATAAATTTCGATTTGATCTGCTCAACCGCATCAACACAGTAGAAATCAATATACCGCCTTTGCGGGACAGGAAAGAGGATATTCCGCTTTTGATTGACCACTTTTTCAATATTATCTCGCAAAGATTGCAAAAGAAACTACCAAGTATTTCCCAACAAGCAATCAAAATGCTATGTGATTACGATTTCCCCGGAAATGTGAGGGAGCTGAAGAATATTGTAGAGAAATTGATTCTATTCAGCAAAAATGGTAAAATCAATAATGATGACGTATATTTTTTAAATTCTGATAGAGTGGAGAAAAATCAGAATTTCAGAATAGAGAACTTTAATCTTGCTGATAATGAGAACATACTTATTTTTAATGCCCTGAAAAGAACTAATAACGTGCAGGTTGAAGCTGCAAAGTTACTGGGGATTTCACCTTATGCCTTAAATCGCCGATTAAAAAAAATGACAAATTAGAATAAAATTGCCCTGTAGGGAATACCACTCTTCATCAAGCCCTTTACAAGACACGGTGGATGGTTTACCATCAACCTTGACTACACAGTCTGTGGGTTAAATAGCACATACATCTCCATTGTGGGGGTATGCGTATTTTATGGTTTGAATTTGGGATACCCCATTTTTTGGAAAGTATCAGATTTCCCGTTATTTGCGAAGTTCCCGGTCAAAACTATCTTACTGCATTATCAGGATGAAACGTATTCTTCAATAAGATGAAATTTTTCCGGATGTACAAAAAAGCAATCGCGGACACCATTATCGGTGCTTCTTTGCAGGGTTAGTACGCGATGCAATTTTCCACTTATATGATTGTAAAATTGATAGCCCAGCTTGTTCATAATCTTCTCCAATTCCATTTCGTTGTAATTGAAGAGGGTTTCGCAAATTACTATAGGCTTTTGCTTTGTCAGGAGTTCGCCAGCGTTAGTAAGAACGATATGTTCAGAGCCTTCCGTATCCATTTTTACTAGGTCTATTGATTGTCCCTGATGTGATTTCACGTAGTTGTCGAGAGTAACCGCGTTAACCTTGTGCCTGGTAAAATCCCTGACATTCGTTTTGCTACCGACATTACCTTCCCCAGCGAGATTGTATTTCAGGTAAGAATACTTGCGATTTGGTATTTCGAAAAACTCAATCTCTCCCTCTAAACCATCTATTGCCAGTGGTTCCGCGATTATGTTCGTAAATCCGTTAAGTTTGATATTCTCTTTGAGGTAGAAATGAGGACCCCGGGCAGGTTCAAAACTGACAACTTGAATCTTCGGATTGAGTTTTGCTGCCAACAGAGAATAATACCCGATATTCGCTCCAATATCGTAGAAAGTGGACACTTTTTTAATCAGACTCTCAAAAATCGTTGTGTATTCAAAGTTTTTATACCCGTTCCAGAAGAGTAACCGCGTGATATAATTGGTCTGGTTTGTTTTCAGACGCAGAATTCCGAATTCTGTATTGATTTTAATAATCCCCGATGGCGGTAACTTGATACTATTGGGAATAATGGGAGACAACCATTTGTTCACATTCCGCAGAAAAAGATTAATTCTCCTGTCGTATATTATCCTGTAAAATGCTTGTTTCATTACAGTTCCTTGATTCTCTCTTTATATGCTGGGCTAAATCCAAACTTGTGTTCTGAAACAGAATTAAACTATTTCAAAAGTACCGCTTTCTTTACTGTCCGCGAATCGGAGGTAGTTAACTGGAACAGATAAACTCCGCCCGCAACTGTGTTGCCATTGTTATCGGTGCCATTCCAGTTTTGTTGAAGGTTGTCCCCTGCCGGATACGAACCTGAAATCAGATTGCGAATAACCTGACCACGAGCGTTGAAAATCTTCAGACTGACTTCAACCATTTGATTTCGATGTCCTTTAAGACTGAATGAAACTGTTGTGCTGGGGTTAAACGGATTCGGATACAGACTCTTCAACTGAGTTGTTGGAATGAAATCCGGTATGCCTTCCTCATCCCCAACTATCGTAGCGAAAACCGGTCCATACATCGAAGTTACGCCCGAATATTCGTTTGCTTCGAGCCAATAGCTGTAGGTCCTTTTCTGTTCGACTTCTTCGTCAGAGTAGCTGTAGTCGTGCGTATAACTCGAATTTGTAGCGGGAATAAGCACGTTCATATCCGCGGCTTCATCAAAAATGCTGGTGGTGCCCCTGTATAATCGATAACCTGACAAACCGTTTTCAGAATGAACACTCCAGCAAATATCCACGCTGTTATTGCCAATAACTGTAGCGTTAAACGAAGAGAGAGTTACAGCAAGGGTCTGACCAGCATCATTTGCCCCCGGATTCGCGTTAGCTGGCGTGTCTCCAGTCGTCCAACTACCGGGAGTCATCTGCACATCCCGTTCATTTGCGGGTATATCGCGCTGAGTCTGGTCTAACAAAGCCCTGCCATAATGCAACTGATAGCTTCTGCCCGTAGTGAAATAGAGGTTATTTGAACCTGAGTCAAAGTTACTATTGCTGGCGGAAAGATTAACGCCCCAGGCAGTTTCAAACTCGCCTTCGGTGCAACCCCTCGCGATAATTAAAAAACCATTGGCGGGAATTAATGTTCCTGCCGGGATACTGTAAGTAAATGAATTATAGAGACCACCTTGCCATCTCTGAATTGTAGCACCTCCCATATCAATCGCATCTCCGGTAGAATTGTACAACTCCATAAACGCTGTTGTGTAACCGCCTGTATCGTTGTCAGAGACCTCGCTGATATAGACATCTCCCGGCTGAGGTGTGTTTCCTGTGGGAAGGTAGCCACGTCCGGATACTGTAACAGACTCATTCGCGTAACCGCTTACGTTCGTTACATTATCCATATAGTCAATCGCTAAAGAAGGACTGAATCGGACATAGACAGTATTGTTGACCGAGCCACCAGTCTGGATTACTAACACTAAACCACCAAAACCGGAGTCAGAGGTTAGAGATACTTCAAATCCCGGAGGAGCAGTTACCGAGACATTTGCGCTCAGGTTGTCTCCGGTAAGAGTGTAACTCTGGACGGCGGAATCAGTACCCGTTTCTGTATCGCTGAAGTTCAGGATAGCAGGATTAGCGAGAAGCGACCCACCCCAGATAGCGTTGGCGAATTCCGGGTAATCGATGAAAGGGTTTCTGTTTCCCTGAAGGGCGTAAACACGTTCGTTGCGAATAGTCTCGAAAGTGCTTACAGGATCGTTGTTGTGCCATGTCCATAAAGCCGACAGCATACCAAGTTGATTTACGCCAGTGCCGACAAAATCCTGAATTTCCAGATTCGGCTCACCGGAATCACCTTCGTAGCGAACATCCATATAGAATACCATCCGGGCGATATCGCCTTTAGCATGGTCTGGTGGCTCCCAGCTATCACCAAGATATGTTCCGGCAAAATCTCCGCTATCCCAAACGTCTGTACCGCCGGGGCAATCATTAAAATCTTTTTCACCGCGAGTCGAATTTACATGCGAATCACAAGCTCTCAAGTGATGCAAATCACTACGCATAGGATACAAATCGCATCCATGCGATTGTGGCCAGACATGCTCCCTGTTCCAGTTACCCGCATCGCCATGAGGCTCTTTAGCCATTGAGCGACCTGTATAAATAAGAAGCACATTGCTACTGTTATCCGGGTCTTCATCAACACCAACTACATCCCAGTTATAGGTTGTAGAAGTATGATTATCAATGAGATTATGCAGAAAAACGCGCAAAGCGGCTCCACTAAGACCGTCCGAGCCATTATAGTAGTCGGCGTTATAGTCCGTCATCAGAATATCATCAATGTTTCCCCGCTTGCCAGCAGTGCCGGATATTGTTGTAATCCTTACCCGGACATCGCCGGAAACATCAATAGTAACAGACCAGGCTGTTAAACTGCTTTGAGTATTTGAGTCGAAGGTAGTGCCAGCAGGCAACCACGAGACGCCATCGTTGGTGCTGTAATCCACTTGAAAAACAGGGGCGATAGTGTCGGTGCCGTATTTGGCGTAGTTAAGGGAGATTGTGCCGATACCACCTGTTTTATTTTCCAGCATTGTCATCGAAGCGGTATGCCGGAAACGAGCAGACTTGCTCCCGTTTTTCTTATCGTTTGCCAGATTGCCTATTAACGACTCATTCATATTCCATTGCAAACCGTTAAGGGTTATGTCCCCGGCAGTGTAAGTGCTTTTGGATTCAGCTTCAAAATCAATTGCGTAATCCGCTGTAAGCAAGGTTGTAGATAAGAGCATAAATAATATAAGAATAAGTACATGTATCTGTTTCATGTTCTCTCCAGTTATTTTTTTTCTTG
>JAIOTM010000259.1 GCA_021106755.1 Candidatus Cloacimonadota bacterium
CTAAGCAAAAACACTCCGGATGTAGTGCTTGTTGAGAAAGAAGATTCTTTTGGCAGGCACACCAGCAGTCGTAACAGCGAAGTAGTGCACTCCGGTATCTATTATCCACAAAACACCCTGAAAGCCACACTATGTCTGACAGGTAATCGCCTGATGCTGGAAGAGGCTCGTGAAAACGGAATTCCTCACAATGTCTGCGGTAAAATCATTGTTGCCACATGCGACGAGGAAATCCCCGCTCTTCAGAAACTTAAAAACAATGGTGAGCGTAACAAAGTGACCGGGCTGGAGATAATAGATAAGAAGCACTGCTTTGAGTTGGAGCCAGATATAACAGCGGTGCAGGGAATCTGGGTTCCCACCTGTGCTATTATAGATACTCACAGTTATATGAAATTTCAGGTAGCTGAAGCGGAAGCGAAAGACGCGTTTATCATATATGGAATGGAAGTTACTGAAATCGAAAAAACAGATGAAGGCTACATTGTCAGCTTTGCCAACGGTGAACAATTTCTCACTAAGATTCTTATTAACAGCGGGGGATTGTTTTGCGAAAGTATTAGCCGTATGGCAGGTATCGACACAGCAGAACACAACCTCAGAATTCACTGGTGTCGGGGAGAGTATTTCAAAACTAATCGGTACAAGAATATTTCACATCTTGTTTACCCTCTGCCGGATACGCAAGGTATTTTTCTCGGTATTCACCTTACAATTAATCTCAATCGGGAAGTGCGATTTGGTCCTAACGCTATCTATACAGATAACATTAATTACAAACTGGATGAAACTAATCTGAATGAGTTCTCTACATCAATTAATCGTTACATGAGCATTGAAAAAAAAGAACTGCATCCCGATGATATTGGCATCCGGGCAAAACTTCAAGGTCAGGATGAAGGTTTCCGTGATTTTTATATTCAGGAAGAATCGGAAAAAGGTTTACCCGGATTCGTCAACCTGATGGGAATTGAGTCTCCGGGCTTTACTGCCGCTCCGGCTATAGCCCGCTTGGTAAACCGCATTGTTCAGCGGATTTCCACTTAGCTGTTTCTCGCGAAATAAAAAAATATAGACAAAAAATATCCCCCTTTTATATTTTTGTAAAAAAAGGGGGATCAGATGAGAAAATTGATATTTTTCGTTTTTGTATTCACATTAGTACTTTTGCAGGGAGCAGAATTACCAAAACCATTGGAGCTTTTAAGCAGAAGTCCACAAACACGTGAACTGCAATCAGATTTTATTACCGTGCGTCATTCCGCTTCAGGAGATGTAGTAACCGAGGTAATCCTTCATGGACAACCTTCAATCGCGCAAATCAATGCTATTGGAGGAACTGTTGGAAGCAGTCGAAACGGAATCACAACTCTCACTATCCCGGTGCGTTTGCTTTCCAGCCTGAAAACTTTAGACGGAGTGGAAGCTATCTATCCAAGCTATAACGATATTCCACTACTCGCGAACTCCACTTCCAACGAAATAATCAGTGGAGATTACAGAGGCTGTAACTCAGATGCTGTACAAGCACTGAATATTGACGGTTCGGGAGTACTTATCGGGGTTATTGATACTACTAACCTTAACTGGCAACACGAAGACTTTTACACAACCTCAATAGCAGACTTGAGAGTTGCAGCCCTTTGGGATCAAACAGATACAAGCACTTCCCATACCCCCGCTGGCTTTACTTATGGAAGAGAATATACTCAAAGCGATTTACAAGGTGGAACCGGTCCGGTTATTAATTCCGAGAACCATGGAACTCCATGTTCTGGTGTAGTGGCAGGGGATGGCTCTGCCAGTAGCGGGTCGAAAATCGGCATGGCTCCCGGAGCAGAAATTATTTATGTTCAAACTTCCGGTACCAGTGCCAGATTTATTGACGCTATAAACTATATCGAAAATGTCGCGACTACTTTGGGACTTCCGGTTGTCATTTCCGTCAGTCTTGGAATAACATACGGTGCTACCGACGGTAGCCACTCCACTGCTTTAGCCTTAGACGGATTCTGTGGTGCTGGAAAAATGGCGGCAATAGCATGTGGTAACTGGTTTACCGAGCCGTGGTTTTCTGCCGGAACTGTTACTTATGGAAGCCCGATAAACGACCTGAGCTTCACCATAACTGGTAGCGATACTGGTAACCTCGACTATGTAATCTCACGTTACTACTACAAGCTTGGGGACGAAATAGATGTCTCGGTAACAAGTCCTTCGGGCACAACATACGGACCTGTTTATCACCCAAACGACGCGGCATATAATACTCCTGATGGCAGGTGCTACCTCGAACATAACTCGACTGGATTCGGGAATCCATATATTCTGATTGTTATTTCGGATGAGGCAGGTACAATTACAAGCGGGGATACCTGGACAGTGCATCTGAGTTGCGCCAATGCCGCCGCGGATGACGAAGGTGGTCGCTGGTGGGCACAGATTGCTGGCACAGGATTCAATGGCACTTTCGACAATTACGTCAATGGTGAAGGATCACTCAACGTTTACGCTTCGTCGCAGAAAGCCTTTTCGGTTGCCGCTCACCAAACCTACACTCCGTATTGCCAACTTTATTCATCTTGCAGTGCTGGTGCTCCCGATGGCTATGATAAACCGGACATTTGCTCGCCTACTAACGCCAGCACCCCTTCCGACGCGGGAACTGACACCTATATGCACTTATGCTGTACAAGCGGAGCCGCACCTCATGCTGCCGGGGCTGTTGCACTTATCTACCAACGCTATCCAGACGCCACTGTGGATGAAGTACGCTCATACATATTCGATAACGCCTGGTGGGACACGGTAACACAATCCTATGGCAATGATGGTCGTGATTACAACTACAGAGTAGGTTTTGGAAAACTTAACGCCTATGGTGCATATACTGCCGCGGCTTATGAAACAGAGGAACAGATAGCTGGTAGTGGCAACTACTCATTTTCCAATCCGACCGAAACTGGCGCGCCTGTTGTTGCCGAAATCAACTTCACTTCTGAAAACATTGATGCTGTAACACTCACTAAACATGTTGACGAAGCTCCAGGTGATATGCCACCAGGCGGCAAAGCTGTCGCTGGTTGGTTCGATATTGAATCAAGCGGAGGAAGCGGAGCATTTAACTGCTCTCTCACCCTCTATTATACCGACGCGGAACTCAACGCCGCCGGATTTACCAATGTATCAGCATCGGAAGCTCGTTTGCAGCTTTACCGCTGGAGTGGCTCTGAATGGGTTGTACAGGGCGGAACAGTTGACACCGGAGCCAACAAAGTCACGTTAGCGGGAGTAAGTAACTTCTCGCAATGGGCTATCGGTGATCCCGATGATGGAACACTGCCTGTAACTCTTACCACTTTTGCCGCGAACTATCAGGCAAGCGGATTTGTTTCGCTTGAATGGACAGTCGCCAGTGAAACAAGTATGCTGGGTTATAACATTCTACGCCACACGCAACCCTCTGCCGAAGATGCGCTTACGTTAACTCCAAGCCCAATAGATGCTGTCAATTCATCGCACGAGCACACTTATCTTCATAATGACTACGAAGTAACAAGCAACACAACTTATTATTACTGGATTGAAGCTATAGAGTTGGGTGGCGAAACCCAGTTTCATGGACCGGTTTCCGTTACAACAATAGTGGAAGAAGAGGATGTTCCCGGATTCACAGCAAAAACATCGTTGGCTCAGAACATTCCGAATCCGTTTAATCCAGTAACAACACTGTCCTACAGCATCAAAGGAAGCGAAGGCGATTTTGTGGATATGTCTCTTTTAATATACAACATCAAAGGGCAACAAGTGCGTAGCCTTCACGAGGGAGCACATCCCACAGGTGTTTATTCGCTTACATGGTCAGGAAAGAACGAACAGGGCAAATCCGTTTCCAGCGGCGTTTACTTTGCCCGGCTTTCTACTCCCGGAAAAATCGTTATCAGAAAGATGATGATGTTGAAGTAATACGCATAACTTTGAAAAGAGTATCGACTTGTCGGTACTCTTTTTTCTTAATCCAGTTAATACAGTTACTCAAAAAAGCATCCGCATCCTCCCCACCTTCCTTGAGATACTTTTCAGCCACTTCGCAGAACCTCTCTTCTATTTTGCATGGAGTTACGAACGTTTTTTTAATGAAAACCGGTCGTTTTTCCCGAAAGATGGGTTAACAATCAAACGATAGGAAAGAATTACCGGAAAAATATGCCGTTTTCGCTTGACTGGATAGTGCGCGCGGTTTGTTTATTGACGGAAAGGAAGTAAAAATGAACTTTTTTTTAAGAAATCTCACAGCTAACTTTCTGGTGAGGATAGCTCAAATATTTGAACGTCTTGGCAGAAACAATTCAGCGGCGGGTTGTTACCAGCGGTCGCTTCGTATATATTCCACCCCGGAGGCAAGCTGGAAACTATCCTTGCTTCTGATTGAGAAAAGACAATACAAGCAAGCGGAAACGTTGTTGCGAGAAGTAGTTGCAACTTATCCTGAGCGCATGTCGCCTAATGCTTCACTTGCATTTTGCCTATTGATGCAGCGGCATTGGAGTAAAGCTGAAACTCTGTATCAGCAGTTATTTGAGGCATCTCCATCTAAGTTCCAGAAGTTTGCCAGACTCAGTAGCAACGCAGTAGAGCGGGATAAGTTTGTACTGACAACAGATATGCAACTCGCGGCGAGAGAACTGATTGACGAGAAACGATATAGCGATGCGCTTACGCAGTTGCGTGAGGCTTACGAATTCGCACCCGGTAATGCAGAAATTGCTAATAACATTGGGTGGCTGATGCTCAAGACTGGCTCTCCAACTCAGGACGCGCTTCCTTATTTTGAGCAAGCAGTTAAAAACGCGCCGGATGATTCTCGTTTTCTCAAACACTATCACCGAACCAAAAAACGAACTTGAACAGATTGTCCGCAACGGATTCATCAAAAAGCAGAACTAACCTGCTGAACGGCTTGTAATTTGCATAAAACGCGGCACTAAGGAGTTATATGGCTGAAGATGAAGCACAAGAGAAAACCGAAGAACCTACCTCTCGACGAAAACGGGAAGCTCGAAGAAAGGGAGAGGTAGCTCAGAGCCAGGAAGTTAGCACTTTGTTTATCCTGGTAGGAGCGGTGTTTACTTTTAAGGCTTTCGGTGGTTGGATGATGCGGCACATAAAGGGCTATCTCCATGACTCTATAGCTACACTGGATATGGAGTTGACTGCTGCCAGCACTCCAGTACTTTTCGAACTCTATATCTACAAAATGCTGGTTATTCTCTTTCCTCTTCTAATTGTACTATTAACGATGACCTTTCTCGCGTCTTACATCCAGTATGGATGGCTTTGGTCCACTAAATCACTCAAGCTGAACTGGAATGTGGTAAATATTGGCAGTGGACTGAAAAAATTGGCTCCTTCTATCGAAAATATGAAGAATCTTGGAAAGAGCTTTATTAAAATACTCTTACTATTGACAATAAGCTACTTCACAATCCGTAGTGAGATGGATGCTTTCATGAATCTTATTGATGTAAGTGTTGAGCAGATTTTTGCCTTTGTCGCTGGTATGACAATGAAGCTGATAATGAATATCCTATATATTTACGTTTTTTTCGCGATTGCGGATTTTGCTATAACTAAGTTCTTGCACCATAAGAAATTAAAGATGAGCAAATCCGAAGTGAAAGACGAGCATAGACA
>JAIOTM010000012.1 GCA_021106755.1 Candidatus Cloacimonadota bacterium
AAGAGCTACATTTCATTTTTTGAAGTTAGTTTGGATAATTATTCGTGATTCAAAAATAATTCATCCCAAATTAGCTCTGAATTTGTAAATCTATAAATTCAACAAACCCCAACTAAAAAATTGATGGAGTTTGTCAGAAGTCTGGAGTGTAGCCACTGTTATAAACCCCAGCCCAGATTATGCTGTGGGACTCTGCATCAAAATTATCATAGCTAATCCTGAAAAGGAAACTATCATTACCATTTTACTTCGCTTATATGGCTTGGTAATCCTTTGTGAATATACTCCGAATACTCAGTTAGCATAATCATATCAACTTTTTTCTTCCATTGTAGCTCTACTATAATAAAAATATTCAATAGAATCGATTTTCTCAACTCATCCTCACTTTTGCCTTCTTTGCACTTATTGAAGATTTCATCTGCTGTGTCATTTAAATATCTTACATTTAAATCTATTACAGAAGTATACAATTCCAAATTGTCACTTTCTTTGTCCAATTCAAATTTATCGATTTCTGATTTCGATATTGGTCTAGTCGAAAGATATGGCAATTCTGATTTTTTTACAATAAATAATGATGAGCTTACTAAATATGTCCCAGTATATGAGTAGATAGGGATTTTCCGGTATGCTTGCTTTGTTAGGTATTGTACTTTGTGTTGTTCAATATAATAATCTATATTGAACCCAAAAGCGACAATTATAAAATCATCTGATAATTCCAATTTGTCTACAGCCTCAAACATTTCTAGTGGTTTCAACAGGTAGGTTTTTCGTTTTTTTCTGAAGAACGTATTCGGAAATAGCTTTTCTATTTTCGAAGAAATATGCTCAGCAAAAACGGTGTCATAATTACAATGATGAACTTCAGGATTCTCTGTAAAAGGATCTTTGTTTTGTATTTGAGAAATACCATTTGCATAAAATAAATCAATACCACCCTTATGTTTTTCATGTGTACATATATTTTGCATCTCATTAAATTTGTTTTCAATAATTTCTTTGGTCTTTTGCCCTAACAGCTGAACTTTTTGTTTCGATACTGGCAAATTTGTAGCATTAAATTTATATGCCTTATTGAGCTCTGCTTTTAGGGTATCAATAAAGTCAATAGGATAAGGTCTTTCATTTTCTTCGCACCATTTTTTAGTAACAAAATTTAGTCCAAGATGCTCCAGCAGTTCATTATTCTCAAGATGCTCATCGACTAATTTCCTGAAGTAATCTAGACCTCTAATCCACTCTTGTATATCTCTTTGTTTCTTTGGAAGCTCAGGGGAAACAAATAGATGCCTTATATACAAAGAGGGCGTGATTGTAAAATGCCGGATAAACAATATTGCTATATATGTTACAATCCATCTTTTTATCACATCATCAGTATTTAAATCGCCTTGCTCAGTGAAACGATATTGGGATGAAATAAAAACGAAGTTTCTGTCATTTGAATCAAGAAATTTAAAAAAGAAATAGAAAATATCATTCATTGTCTCTGGAAACAAAACATAGTTTGGAGGAATACTCATAGAGTGATTGAAAATTCTCTTCATGCAGGAGTATCTATTATGGAAATTTAGTAATCCTCCTAATGCATAATGGAATTCTAAGAAACGTTCTCGTGCTAAATTTCTATTATCAACCGTTTCTTTGTTACTTACTTGCAAAGTATCTGAGGCAAAATCCACTTCTTCATGTATGGAAGGCAAACTGAAATCAAAGAAATTATGTGCATTTTCCCAATAATTTACGACCATTTCATCCCGTTCATACAAAATAGCCAGCAAAAGATTTCGCCAGAGCCATGCGTATGTTAGTTCTGAAATTTCGTGGTTTTCATTCTCTCCCAATAACCAAACTCCACCTGCTGTAGATCTCTCTAAATAAAAGGTCCTTTTATCATTCAGGGCTACTAATTCTTCAACAGATTTGTGCACAATGCTATAAAACTCATTAGGATATTCTACAGGTCTATTCTGTTGTTCTTCTCTTGTAGAACTAAATGCACTATAAAAAAATCTTTTAAGGTCACGTGGGATATTTCTCTCCTGCATCTTTATTGATAGCAACAGAATATCAGAAAGAGCTATGAAAACTTCCATTTCTTTCCTTTTAGTATATCTTTTCTCTAAGTATCTAATAAGTCTTGTAGATGAGTAATAGATCAGGGCTTTTTCTATATATCCAAAGAAGAATATTACCAATATAATTGAACTGATTGCCAGTAAAATGTCTGCTGAATTATTGATAAGAAAATTCAATATATCAATCTGCATCAATGGTGCGAGTAGTATTATCGGTTCAAGTTGCAATGACCACACTACAATTAGAATCAATGCAATGTATAAGGTCTTGAGAAAACCAATTCTCTCTCGCTCTTTATTAAATAAGTCAACAATCTGCTCGGAAGAGTATTTATTTTCGAGCCTTGCGATAATCTGTGTCAATATTGGAAGTGCTATACCAAGCAATGAAATTACAACAGTAATGTAAACACCAATTTCAATCTTATAGCTCATATCATACTGCCACCAATTCTTCAGCAATCATTTCAAAAATGACCCATTTTTTAATCTTGTCTCAATTATTTGATGCGAAAACCAACTGTTACTCATAATAAAATCCTTGTATTACAAAGACTTATAATAGAGTAGCACTGAATTGTCCAGCTTTTTTTCTCCGAAATCAATACTTTTTTGTGTTTTGCAAAGCCTTCTCACTGCTTTTCATGTTAATTGTGAAAATCAATTGCTTTTTTGTCTATTGTTTTTTATTTCTTATTGTAAGAAACTCAGGCAATGTTTCTTGTAGCTTCTTTCTGGTGGTTAAAATTGTGTTGGGAAAGATGGGGATTGTCTGAATCATGATTTAAGATATTTGGGATATGGAAGATATTTAAGAAAAGAAAGATACTGCTAATCTCTGCTCTTTCTTAATTTCCCCAATATCTTAAATATCCCAACATCATGATTCTGACAAAACGCCCCACAACCGCAGGGCGTTTTTATGATTCTCTAACTCTTACCGTTTATTCTTCCTAAGGAAATCAATCCAGTTGTCAAAACCTTCGCCGGTTTTGGCGGATAGCTCAATAATCTTCATATCGGGATTAACTTTATGGATGTTGCTACGTAGCAGGTCCATGTCAATATCGAGATGCGGGATTAAGTCTGTTTTGGTAATAACACACAGCTTCGAAACCCGGAACGCCAGAGGGTATTTCAGCGGTTTGTCTTCGCCTTCGGTTGTGCTTATTAACAGAACGTTTGTGTGCGCGCCAACATCAAATTCGGCTGGACATACCAGATTGCCGATGTTTTCGACAAAGAGGTAGTCAATGCCGGTCAGGTCAATTTCCTGCAGTGCCGCTTTCACCCATGACGATTCAAGGTGGCAATCGCCGCCAAAGGGACCTGTGTTTATCTGATACGCTTTAATGCCGGCTTTCGCTACTCTTTCGGCATCGAGTGTTGTTTGAATATCACCTTCGATAACGGCAAGGTTACCACTCATTTTCGGTGCTGTGTTTTCTAAGAGAGTTGTTTTCCCTGAACCGGGAGAACTCATCAGGTTCATATAAAAAACTCCCTTGTCGGCAAGGTCTTTTCTTAGTTCTTCGGCAATCGCTTCGTTAACCCGCAAAATTTTCTGCATTACTTTTACTTCATTCTTTTCCATCTGGTTCCTCCTTATAAAATATCAGGCTTTCAATATACAGTTCTTCACCCTGCACCACCTCTGTGCTGAATGACTCGCACTTTGGACACATAAATATCGGGTAGGTTTCAAGGATACTTTCGGTATTGCAATCTTTACAGAATATGAGAAGTTCTTGTTCGGTATATACTAACTTTGCGTTACTGAGCAAATGGAAGTCCTCTTTCATCATATCGAAATAGGTTTCTAACACCGAAGGCACAATCTGGTGCATCTTTCCTACAACAATCAATACTTTCTCAACGGGCTTGCTACCGTTTTCGACTGCAACATTATGAGCCGCGTTAACAAGTGCCTGAGCAATTGCACCTTCGTGCATCTGCAAATCCCCTTAGCAAATCCTTGGCAACGGATCAGATTCCGGCATAAAGAGGCGACGCAGACTTCCAATAGATGTCCGCAGATAAACGCCCTGTACTTCATCCGTTACCCGTCCGATAACCACGCTGTTTCTGCCTGTATCTGTTTGTCGCATCGCGTTAACAACTGGCTTGGTGTTACCATTAACAACTGCCACGAGTTTCCCTTCGTTGGCGAGATAAAGTGGGTCTAAGCCAAGCAACCCACAAACAGCTTTTGTAGTTGATGTAACAGGAAGCTTTTCTTCATCTATAATAATGCCAAGCTTCGCATCTTCTGAAAGCTCGTTAAGAACCGTTACCACTCCTCCACGGGTAGCGTCCCGCATAAAGCGGACATGCCCTGTAGCTATGAGAGCGGCAGTAAGATTCTGAAGAGAAGCACAATCGGATTCCGGGGCTGGCTCTAATTCCATTTCCTCACGGGCATTGATAATTGCAACTGCGTGATCGCCAATAGTGCCGTTTACAAGAATGCTGTCTCCTTTGCAAACAAGGTGCGAACCAGTCTCAACACCTTCGGGAAGATAACCAACACCAGTGGTAACGATGTATAAACCATCGGCTTGCCCCCGCTCCACAACTTTTGTGTCGCCGGCAATTATTTTAACTCCCGCCTTAGTAGCTTCCTTTTGCATAGAGTCTGCTATGCGTTCAAGGTCTGCAATCGGGAATCCTTCTTCGATAATCAGTGCCGCCGTAATAAATTCCGGCACGGCTCCACAAACAGCTATGTCGTTAACAGTTCCGCTTATAGAAAGCTTTCCAATATCTCCGCCCGGGAAAAAAAGTGGTTTAATAACATGAGCGTCGGTGGAGATAACAGCGCGTCCGCGTAGTGCGGCAGAATCGTCCAATGTTGGCATTTGAAAGCGACTACGAAAAACACTGTCGATAAGTCTGCGGGTCAGGGCACAACCGCTACCGTGACCAAGTGTTATAATATTATTGTTCATATTTATAGTAAGCGGCACAGCTTCCTTCGGAAGAAACCATGCAGGGACCAATCGGATTCGCGGGTGTACAAACTGTATTGAATAACGGGCATTTAGGCGGAGTAATCTTCCCTTGAAGCACATCGCCACAACGACATCCCTGTTTTTCCTCGCAATCGGTAATTTCCAGCCCATATTTTACAAGTGCGTCATACTGACTGTATTCCTTCCGAATTGATAAACCGGAGTCGGGAATTTCGCCAAGTCCACGCCAGACAGCATCGGAAGGCTCAAGCACTTCGTTCATTATCTTCTGAGCGGCAATGTTTCCTTTATTACTAACTACCCGCTTATAGGAGTTGAGGACTTCGGGTTTGCCTTGTTCTGCCATCATGCAAAGCGAATGAATCGCGGTGAGAATATCAACTGGCTCAAAACCAGTAACAACTCCCCCAACCTGATAGTCGCGGGGTAGAAAATCGTAAGCCTGCCTGCCAATTACAACGCTGACATGTCCCGGTAATAGAAATCCGTTGAGATGGACATCATGGGCGTTAAGAAGAGTCTTTAATGCTTGCGGAATTGTCTTGAAGGCTGGTAACACCGAGAAGTTTTTGTTACCTGTCTCAGCCGCTTTTTTAATTGTCAAAGCGATTCCCGGCACAGTTGTCTCAAATCCGATTCCCGCTAATACAACATCTTTTCGTTTCGCAAGCTTGAGAGCTTCCATAGGTGAATAGACAATTTTAACTACGAGACCAGAAGCACGGGCTTTTTCAAGCGTTCCTTTTGTACCGGGTACTCTGAGTAAATCTCCAAAGGTACAGATAGTCACGCCTTTCAACTTCATTAACTCATCAATAAAAGATACTGGTGTAACACATACCGGACAACCAGGTCCCGAAATCAGCGAAATAGTGTCCGGCAACAGGCGGCGAATACCCCATTTGCCTATAGCCATTGTGTGAGTGCCACATACTTCCATAATGTGCATGGGAGTACGGCTTTTTTGAAGCTTGGCGGTAATTTTACCGATTAGCTCAGGATTCCGAAATTGGTTCCACATGATAGGCTTCGTCCAGTGCTTGTATTGTTAATTGTGCTTCTTCATCCGAGATAATTTCCATAGCGAATCCTGTATGCACCAGAATCCAGTCACCTTTTTTTATTTCGTCCATTACAAAGGTGAGACCGACTTCTTTGCGTACTCCCCCGAAATCAGCGAGACCTTTGTCACCGTTAATTCTGATAAGTTTGCCTGGTATAGCGAGACACATTTTATTTAACCTCTTTTCTCTTCAATCAATCGATATTTCCTGTGAATAAATTACCTTTTTGTCCTGTTTCCGGCGATAATCATCTGTCCAACAGAGATTGATCCGTCATTAAGTGGAAAACGACAAGGGGTATATACTGTAAAGTTATTTTTTTGCAAAACCGTAAACAAAGCATCAAGTAAAATTCTATTTTGCAGAACACCCCCAGACAACACAACTTTCGTGAGACCGTAGTTTTGTCTGATTTTCCTTGCCGATGCCAGTGTTACGCTGACAATTGTGCGGTGAAATCTACGAGAAATAAGCCGGGAATCTTTGCAGGCATGCAAATCACAAACAATCTCTTTTAACACAGGTTTTAATAGTATCTGTTTGCCGGAAAACTCTACCGGATAGGGTTGCTCATCATCAAGTGGTTCACTTCCGCAAAGAAACTCCAGAGCCATCGCCGACTGAGCTTCAAAGCTAATCTCAGGATACAGCCCCAGCAAAGAAGCGACACAATCAAAGAGACGTCCCATACTGGAAGTTTCAATTATATTGAAGTTTTTCGATAACTGCATATCCATCGTTTTACGCTCTAACGGGGAGATATTTCGCAGAAAAGAAGCATCCAACCCGGCGTGAGTAATCCATGAGTAAGCAATGCGTACCGGATGCCGAATCGCGGCATCCCTCGAAGGTAGTGGCATATATTCTAAGTGATAGAGCCGCTCATAGTCAGTGTAATCCATGCGAAAGATTTCGCCCCCCCAGATTTTTCCATCATCTCCATATCCCGTACCATCGTAAGCAATACCGATTATCGGCTCTGTTAACTGATGCTCTGCCATAACAGCAGCTACATGAGCTACATGGTGCTGCACTCTCACAACTGGTAATCCAGAAGCCTTTGCGAAGTGAGTTGTGGCATAATCGGGGTGTAAATCACAGGCGATTTTCTCCGGCTCTATATCGAACCATTTTTTATATTTTTCTAACGTTTCCAAGTAGAAATCGGTTGTAGATTTAGTTTCGCTATTTCCTATGTACGGAGAGAGATAGGCGTTTCTCCCTTTTCCAAGCGCAAAGGTGAGTTTCAATTCTGCTCCGGTTCCCAGTGTTGGGGCAACACTAAACGGTAATTCCACTGGCAAAGGCACAAACCCGCGCGATCGCCTGATAATCACATCCGCGTGAGTTGCCGGACGGATTACAGAATCATCACATCGATTGAGGATAGGGCGATTGTGAGTTAGAAACGCGTCGCACAGACCCTTCAACTGCACTTCTTCCGCAGTGATTGGCTCGCTATTAAGATTCCCGCTTGTCATAACCAAATACGGTAGCTCATCATCAAGAAGCAGGTAGTGCAAGGGAGCGTAAGGCAGGAATACACCGAGATTGGGATTTTCGGGAGAGAGGATTTCCGGGAGAAAAGAACCTTTTGGGAGTAGCACAATTGGCGCGGCAGAACTTCTCAATAAACGGTGTTCTCTCTCCCCGACATTGGCAATTTTCTCTACATGCTCATGCTTGGTCATAATAGCAAAAGGTTTATGTGGACGTGTCTTACGCTTCCTTAATTCGGTTATAGCTTCTTCATTGGTTGCGTCGCAGGCAATATGAAAGCCACCGATTCCCTTGATACCGACTATCTTCCCCGCCTTGAGCATTTTCTTAGCGAGAGATATTGGATTTCCTGTTACTGCTTTCAAGTTCTCATCTGAAAACGACAACTCAGGACCGCATTCCGCGCAAGCCACCGGTTGGGCGTGAAATCTACGATTCAGCGGGTCGGTATATTCCCCGCCGCAGTAATCACACAATCGAAATGACTTCATGCTGGTTTGAGGTCTGTCGTAGGGAGTGTTTTCGATTATTGAGTAGCGGGGTCCGCAGTTAGTGCAGTTAATAAAAGCATAGCCGTAGCGGGGATTAGCAGGAGAGTTCATTTCACGAACGCAATCAGGACAGGTTGCTAAATCCGGGGAGATAAGAGTCGTTTGTGACAAATCACTGAGGGAACTTCGTATCTCGAAGTTAGTTAAAGGCTTGTCCGTAACCTGCTTAGTTCTAAACGTATCGATACGCGCGCCGGGCGGGTATGTCTCTTTAATCGCTTTAATAAACGCACTGATTGCGGAGTCTTCGCCAACGACTTCTATTTCTACTCCAGCCGAAGAATTAAGCACATAGCCCCTGAGCTGGTACAAATGTGCCAGACGATAAACAAAGGGGCGAAAACCAACCCCCTGAACAACTCCGTTTATATAAATTCTAATCATAGCTTGCTCTGTTAATTCTTTCGGACAAAATAGTTTTCAGGTAGATTTATGGCAATTTATCTTGAAAATGAAAAATGGAGCATAGCGGGATCGAACCGCTGACCTCATGACTGCCAGTCATGCGCTCTCCCATCTGAGCTAATGCCCCGGAAACAAAATCGAATTTTGCTGTGTGAGCTTTTCAGTCAAGAGTTTTTGGCTACATTCTTTTGCTCCGCAAAAATAATAGACTAATACAGAAACAGACAAAAGTTTTCACACTATTTTTCGAGTCGTTAGGACACAGGACGACGACTCGAAACTCAGGACAATGCTCGACTCGACATACTTTTCGAGTCGAAACAAATCACTACTCTCTAATACGCAAACACAATACCGCTGTTTGGAAACACCCATTCATCTTTGTCGCTACTTACCGAGATTTCATTTTCTTTGCGGGATATAGCCGGAAAACGGGAGCGTCCGGCAAATACTGGTATTGCTTCAACATTTGATAAATTAGCCGGATACTTAAATGTTACTGCTACACCTTGAGTTGGTTCAGTGATAAAAACAGACATCTGGTGTCCGTTTTTGGGATAGTATGTTCTGGAAGAAATGCTGAACGCGACTTCTTCGCCGATAAGCGAGGTGAGGTCTGGATGCGAGCAACGAATTTCGACAGATCCGTCTTCTATCCGAACAGTACTTGCAAGCTGTATGCCGTTAATCGAAACTTCCGTAAGTTTGAAAAAACGGGGGTCAAGCTCTATCTCGTGACTCAAAAGCCACCTATATTCCACATCTTTCCGGGCGAAATATTTTTCAAGCATTTGGGGAGTATTGGCACACACAACGAGGAAGTAATCTGACTGTAAAACCTTATTGTAAAGCAAGCTTGTTTCGGTTAAATAAAAATTATTTAAATCACACTCAGAAAAAGTAATCTCGTGGCGGAAATTAGTCCGATAGCAAACATCGCTGTCTTTTTCCTGAAAAAAACTACGAAGCATCCGGTCATATATCAGCGAAGCAATCTCGCGGCTTTGCAGTCGTTGAGAAATAGCCGCTTCGATTATCTGGTTCAGCGATTTATCGGAGAAATCTCCCGAAAAAAAGGTGCGGCGTGACTGTGGAGCGGAAGCGATAAGCTTGTTGTTTTTGAAATAATAACGTTTTGCTCTGCGTCCAATCTGGCATAGTAATTCGTAGCTACTTCCTTCGTAAGCCGCGGTAATATTCTCAGCCCGGAGATTTTCATTCTCTCCGCCAATTACAATAACTTCCTCACCGATTTTCAAATCAGAAACACCCGAAACATCAACGGCAATCATATCCATGCTGATTTTACCAATTACAGGACATAACTGTCCTGTAATGCTGACCTTGCCTTTGTTTCCCAACAGGAAATCGTATCCATCTGCGTAACCTATAGGCAAAATTGCGTACTGTAGTGGTTTTTTCACTTCAAAAGTGCGGTTATAGCCAATGGATTCCCCTGCATCGGCACTTTTCAGCATACTGATACGTGTCTTGAAAGTCATAACGGGTTTCAGGTTTATGCGACTTTTCAGCGAGATGTCGGAATATATGCCGAAAGAAAGTAGTCCAAGACGAACAAGATTGCCTATGTCTGTATCGCAGGTAACAACAGCGGAACTATTAGATATATGAACATACTTCGGCTGTGAATCTGAAAGGATATGCCGAAATCGCTCTTTTTGCAGTGATGTAAAGTCTGAATCGTTTTCGCTGGCGGCAAAGTGAGAGAATATCCCTTCAATATAGATATTAGGCATTTCCCGCAAGAGCTTGTATTCCTTTTCCCACTCCCGTGTTAAGGAAAACCCGCTACGCCCCATTCCTGTATCAATATTAATGTGAACCGCAATTCGTTGTTGACTGCTTTCGTTTAACGCGGTCGCGAAATGGAAATCGGAAATCGTGGGAGTAAGCTGATACTCCTGAATAAGTGGAATCTCGTCAATCATAGAAGGTGATAGAATCAGAATCGGTAGCTTTATTCCCCGATAGCGGAGGATAGCTCCTTCTTCGGCGTTGGCTACGCCGAGAAAAGCAGCACCTTCTTCGATAGCGGATTCGGCAATTTCGTAA
>JAIOTM010000306.1 GCA_021106755.1 Candidatus Cloacimonadota bacterium
TATTATAGACTATATTAAGCATAACCTATTCAAAAAGGTGGCATGAGAGGTGAACAGTCTCAAACATGCACTTATCAAGTCAAGAAAAAACTTCTTGACAATTTCCGTTGAGTAGGTACTCATTGACTGCGTACTCAAAAAGAGGTGAATATGTCTAAACGGATGATACAGAAGAAACGAACCCGGCAATTGCTACTCGATTCAGCCAAGAAACTCTCTGTCTCGCGGGGATTTCTCGCGATTTCAACCGCGGAAATAGCAAAGACAGCCGGAGTAGCACACGGCACGCTGTTTGCCCATTTTCCCACGCGCGACGAACTTATTATTGCTATTCTCGACAACGAACTGGATATAGTAAGTGACAGGCTTTATCGCGTCATTGCGGCGGAATCGGATTTTCGCAATACCTTATCGGCGTACTTAGACTATATAGCAAGCGAGGAAGATTTCTTCGCTGTTATCTGTCGTGAATTACCTCTTTACGATGGCATTCTGCGGCGAAAAATCCTCTTCCGGCAATCAACAATTCAGGAGCGGTTTATTGAGGTACTTCAAAACGATATTGATAACAATGGCTGGACAGCCTGCACCGCGTCAGCAGTGGTCCAGATGATATTCGGAGCCATAAATAACTGGTTGTCTATGAAAACAGCGTTAGCAGGCAATGACAGTGTTGTAGCGAAAATAAAACCACTATTGATGCGAATAACCGACGAATTGCTTCATCCGGCTTCCTGTGGAGGTGTTTACCCGACGCCTGTACCGGAAATGCCAATCGCAATATTTTAGGGAGGATTTATGAAAGAAAAACGATGCCGCAGTTGTGGTCGTCCCATAACCGATGACAGAACCTACTGTCAGCAGTGTTCCGATGAAATGGGCTATAGCCGCAAGAAATCGGAAGTAATTGATACAACCAGCAGACAATTAATGTCTAACTTGCTGTTGAGCAAAGACGAAGCTGAAAAAGCAGCCCGTGAAAATATACAGAATATGCCGATAGGGATGAAAAGGGGAGACTTGATGATAGAGAAGAAACATATAGTAATCACCGACATAGGTAGCACAACCACAAAGGCGTTGCTGTTAAGCAAAAAAGAGGATAAATTTGAGCCTGTGGCGGTAAAACACGCGCCAACAACCGTAGAAAAGCCTTCGGAAGATGTGAATATCGGTATTCTGAATGCTGTTAGTCAGCTTCAGGAAGAGACGGGCACAAAACTGCTCTCACCGGGAGCGACTCCCGACCATCTGGAGTTCGAAGAAGATACGTTTTATATAACCACGAGTAGTGCTGGCGGTGGATTGCAAATCCTCGTTGTAGGTCTTACCGTTTTTGATTCCGCCAGTAGTGCTAACCGTGCCGCTCTCGGTGCCGGGGGAGTTATCCTTGATACGTTTGCTATCGACGACAAGCGAACTGCTTCGGAGCAGATGCGCTCTATGAATGTACTGCATCCTGATATGATTCTGTTTTCGGGTGGAGTCGATGGCGGAGCGGTGAGCGGACTTGTTCGTTTGGGGGAAATACTTTCTCTCGCGAAACCCCGCCCAAAATTTGGTGGAAAAAACCGCATTCCTCTGATATTCGCGGGTAACAAAGACGCGGAAGCATTAATCCGCAATTTATTTAACAATCAGTTCGACCTTCATATTGTCCCAAATCTGCGTCCTACAATGACAGATGAGAACTTAGCTCCATCCCGTGCTAAAGTGCATCAGTTATTTATGGATAATGTTATGGAGCAGGCACCTGGCTACGATAAAGTAAAAACAATGGTCAAAGATGATATTATTCCCACCCCGCTTGGCGTTATCAAAGCTCTGCAACTCTTGTCGGAATCTGAAACCGATAATGTAATGGCAGTTGACATTGGGGGAGCCACGACCGATGTTTTTTCCAATATTCTGGGGCAATACTACCGCACTGTAAGTGCCAATCTGGGCATGAGCTACAGTATCTGCAACGTAATCGCGCAAGCTGGCATGGAAGCTGTTTCCCGATGGTTGCCGTCCTCGTTGGATCTGGATACTGTCCGCAATTATATCGGCAACAAGATGCTCTATCCGGTTACTGTGCCATCAACGGAGTCTCAACTTGCAATTGAGCACGCTGTCGCGGTTGAGGCAATCCGTCAGGCACGTTTGCAACACATGCAGATGAACTTCAATACTGAAAAAATCGGGTTTCTGGACAAGCTGAAAACCACCAATCGGGATGTCTGGGCGGAAACGCTCTACGTTGAGAAAATCAACGAAGAGAGACGGTTTCACGACAAAGATATTCACCGACTTATAGGTGCGGGCGGGGTCATCTCAAAGGCAACTCCTACGCAGGCTTTGCGGATAATTATGGATGGGCTGCAACCTTCCGGCATCACCGAGATTTACCGCGATAAAGATTTTATTTCTCCCCATCTCGGAAAACTAAGCGATTTGGATGAAGAGTTGTCGAAATCGTTACTACATAGTGTATGCCTGCAGAAATTGGGAGTTGTAATCAGACCGGAATTCAAGAAAGTTAAACAGGGGCAAAAGATGATGACTCTCAGGCACGCGGGTGAAATCCGACAGTTTTACGCTGGCGATTTCGTCTATTATCCCGAATCAGAACAATTTTCCGAGAAATACCAGATTATCCTTGAAAAAGGTTTCTTTTTGCAAACCGGTGAGCGGGAAGAGAGCTTCGAAACAGAATTACCTGTTGTTGTTGACTGCCGAATTAAAGCAGACGCCGATAGTGTACTCAATACCCTCTCCCTGTACGATTTAACAGCACAGGAAGCAAATGAAAACCAGTTCTCAACAGAAAACGATAAGCTTTTCCTTAAAGATGGCGAAAATGTATTAAACGTCTCACTTCCTTATCCGGGAGAAATCCTTGTGACCGAAGGGCAAGCTGTGAAACCCGACACAATAGTTGGCGAAAACCGATACGATCCGCCCCGCATATTCATTCTGAATCTGCTGAACAAAGTAGGACTGGAAGCTACTCCTGAGTCGTTGCGAGAGTTCCTTTTGCTGAAACCGGGAGACCAGATAAAACCCGCCCAGAAAATATACGATAACAACGCCAATAGTCTTGCTGAAGAATTGCAGGGGAAACATCACAAATTTTACTCACCTGTAAGGGGTAGTGTAGAGGAAATCGACTATGACAACGGATTAATAATTATGCGTGAAATTCAGGATTATTCCTATAAACCCGTTAAGGTAAATATCGTCGCCGGATTGGGTGTGCTACCAAAAGCCGTTCGTGGTTATCTCAAGAAAAACAAAGGCGACTTCGTATATCAGGGAGACATCCTTGCCAGTAAAATTATGGATACTGTAGGCAAGGTTCCACCCAGGTTTATTCATGCGCCCTCTACCGGCACTATCACAGAAATAGAAAAGGCAACAGGAATACTGACTATCCAGTATAAGAAAAAAGCGGAACTGCGAGTAGCTGGTATTCCGGGCATTGTTGAATCAATTCAACCGCAGTACTCAGCGGAAATCCGTTTTACCGGAACCGAGTTGCAAGGGAAAATCGGGTTTGGTAAACCTGTCTTCGGCAAGTTGATTGTGCTGAAAACACCGGAAGAACTATTTAATAGCAATCTTTCTGGAAAAGTAGTAGCGTGCCTGTTTAGTATAAACTTCGAAATTATTCAGCAGATGGTGTCAAAAGGTGTTGTGGGAATCATTGCATCAGGGATTAATCAGGCAGGTATAGTGGCTTACCTGGAACAAGAAATCGGGGTTGCCCTCACCGGCAACGAAACGCTTCCCGCTCCGATAATTCTGACTGAAGGATTTGGTGATACTCTGATGAACAATGTATATAAAGAAAAATTGCAACAAGCGGAAAACCATCTTTGCTACTTAGATGCCCATACCCAAATCAGAGCAGGTGTTACCAGACCCCGAATTTTGCTTGTGAATGATGATGGATTGTCATAAAATGAGATAGAGTGAACAAATGATTCAGAAAACAAGTAAGTGGCAGGATTGTATTAATGTGAGAGCTTTGCAAAACACCCCCAAAAGAACTCATTTAGGAGAAAAAAAGCTGGACAATCCAACGCCAAACCATTATAAGTCTTTGTAATATAAGGAGGATATTATGAGTAACAGCTGGTTTTCGCATCAAATAATCGAGACAAGATTAAAAAACGGATCATTTTTAGATTTAATTGATGAATTTCTTAATTGGGATCCAGTATTAGATGGTTTAAAGCACGTTCA
>JAIOTM010000134.1 GCA_021106755.1 Candidatus Cloacimonadota bacterium
ATAGAGAGTATAATAGTACAAGTCTGTATCAAAAGCGGTGTGGATATAAGTGGAATCCACTTCTTCGCGAAGTAACGAGAAATCTCCGGCAAAGGAAAATCTAAGTGGACCGGACTCGTGGTAAGCAAGCTCAATAGACTCTACATCGCTTTCCAGTCGTTGCCAGAAAATCTGCAAAGCCCGGTCTGTGCCAAACAGATTCATTAACTCAAGATTAATGTAACCTGTAAATGAGTCCTTTATCTGGTCGCTTTCGTTATCAATTCCGAACAGAGCTGCCAGTCGGGTCATTCGGTCTTCGGTAACATCAAACAGAAGCGTCCCTGCATTCAGAGGTACAAGTCTGCACTCTTTAATGTATTCACGCCGCCGGATATTTTCTTCGATTTGCAGAAGATTATCGCGACTCACTATCTCCATTTGATTCAGGCGGGAAAGTTTCAGCAGTGTAGAGGGCTTGGTTACTTCATTACCCCTGAACCGATAGTTGGCAAACCGACATAATTCACCTTCGTCAACCGAAATCCAGGCATGGGTAGTATCTTCAATAAACGCGATGGAATCAAGGGTAGTCTCAACAAACAGGAATCCTCTGGAGGAATATAAATCTGTGATTGTAAGAATCGCGTTTGCAATCATGTCCGGCTTGTAAGTATCTCCCGTAAGACCAGTAAGTGATAGCAATTTAGCATCGGAAAAGTAGCGGTTTCCGTTAACATGCAGTAAATCTACCGTAAAGCGGGAGCCTTCTTCAATGTGGAAAACCACATCGGTTTGTTTGCGGTTGAGAATAACTGCTTCGGGATAAGAAACCCGCACCGAGTATATGTTTCGCCGTTTGTAGGCTTCCATAATACGGCGACTGTCTTCATTAGCGTTTTCCTGATTGAAAATATCCCCTGACTGTTCCATTACAACTGAGTGTAAAACTCTGTCGGGAAGTAGGCGATTGCCTTCGAACCGCAGTTTTCTGATTGTCAATTCAGCCGCTGAAAGTGGGAGTAGTAGCATAGAAATCAGAAACGTGGACAAGAGAATTTTCATTGGTTTTCGGTAATAAGTTGAATCAGCCGATTAATAAGTTCTGCTTCTTTTACTTTCGCTACAATCTCTCCCTTATGGAAGATAAGCCCCTCGCCGTTGCCTCCGGTAATTCCGTAATCAGCTTCTCTGGCTTCACCCGGACCATTAACAATACAGCCCATTACGGCTATTTGAAGCGGCAGGTGACGAAGATGCTTCAATCGCTGTTCCAGTTCTTCTGCTAATGCCTCTACATTAATAACAGTGCGTCCACAAGTAGGGCAGGCAATTATTTCCAGACCCTTCCGTAACCCAAGTGATTGCAGAATCAACTGAGCGGCATAAATCTCTCTGACAGGGTCTCCACAAAGCGAAACCCGGATTGTATCCCCGATTCCTTCCGCCAGAAGAGTGCCGATTCCCACCGCAGATTTGACAGTTCCACTGTAAACTGTACCAGCTTCGGTAACGCCGAGATGAAGAGGATAGTTGACCTTTTTGGCAAGTAACCTGTAAGCGGAAATTGTCATCGACACCGAAGAAGCCTTCACCGAGATTTTCATTTCAGGATAATTAAGCTCTTCGAGAATCCGTACATGCTCTAACGCACTTTCAACCATAGCTTCGGGGGAAACGCCGTAGTTATTGAGTATCTCTTTTCCCAAAGAGCCGGCATTCACCCCAATGCGAATTGGTAATTGACGTTCCTTTGCCGCCGCCACGACTTCGCGAACCTTCTGCTTTCCGCCAATGTTGCCAGGATTCAGGCGGAGTCCATCGATACCAGCTTCAATTGCCGCCAGCGCGAGTTTATAGTTGAAATGAATATCGGCTATAAGTGGTATGGAAAATTCTGCCTCTAACGGAGCTATCCATGCAACAGTGTCGGTATCCGGCACAGCGAGACGGACAATATCGCATCCAGCAGCGACTAATGCCCGGATTTGTTTTCTGGTTTCATCTAAGGTGCGTGTGTTAGTCATAGATTGGATAGTAATTGGCGAACCACCACCTACGGCAATGTTGCCGATGTGAATCTGCCTGGTTTCACGGCGATTGATTGAATATTGTTTTGTCATGCTTTCAAACATAGCTACGGTTAGCTTCTGTCAAAGAAAAATGAAATTTTTTATAAAAACCTTGCAAAGAACCTGATGATAGCATAAATTATCTTCGGTTCGACTAACACAGCACTTTCAAGGTTACAATTGCCACTATAGCAATAAAGATATATCTTTATCAGCACTCACCAAAAAATAACACAACAGGAGTGTACTATGGTTGGAGTAACAGAAGCAGCAGGTCTGAACGCAAATCTTTATCAGGCTGTAGGTCAATCTATCGCGTCCCAGCAAGGATTAGGGCAGGTAGAAGCCCAGGCAATGGGTATTCAGGTTATGAACGATTCAATGAGTGCCCCCGCCTTTACTGTAGATATTGGCAATAGCACAACCGAAATGGGAACTTACAACGCGTCGGGGCAAGTTGGTCCTCAGGTAGTTAACGCTACCCTCGGAGCAATGCACTCAGGTGTCTATTCTGGTAATACTCAGGGGGCTTACCAGAACAGCTACAACACTTCTCAGAACGTATTAGGAGCGTATTTCGGATAGCCCCGCACTTGTGACAAGGGAGAGGCAATAACTCTCCCTTGCCTTTTAACCCATATTGTGAAGTAGTTTCATGTCAACTTGCAAAGGGTTACAGAAATTCGGGAGCTTTCCGGGTAAATCGTGGTTTTTCATTGACACAAAAGCAGTGCATAAGTTTAATTTCAAATTAGATGAGAAACAG
>JAIOTM010000242.1 GCA_021106755.1 Candidatus Cloacimonadota bacterium
ACCGCATCTTCAGTAATTTCGGGGATAGCCTTATCGTAGTCTGTCGTGCTCAGGTAATCAAGTTTAGCAAACACGTCCTCGAATGAAGGCAAAGGGAAATTGTAGTAGATGGGTTGGTCGTCGATAGCGTCCTTTTTTTCAGCATCTTTGCCGCCACCACATCCCAGCAGTAGCAAGACAATTAGCAAAAGCATCATGTGTTTCATCATCGGGGCCTCCTTTGATATCTTCTAACTGTTAAAATAATATTTTAGTTTCAAATATGTCAAAGCATTAAGTAAAAAAATGTATAAAAGGATAATTCCAAGGTTGAAATTCCATGTTCTGACGTTCTTATTTCCCCAATGCTTGTAGCTGGATAAGAATATATTTTTAGTGCAATTATAGAACTTTCCATCCATCATATCGACCGAAATAGTAACATACTCGTTGACACTTTTTTTTCTTGCGTCACTTTCCGCGAGAAGTTTAATCCGCTTGAACTCTTTTTTCTTCAATGCCCGGTAATCATCTCCCTTTATCTTGCCATGCCGATACTGATACATCAGTTGGATTCTGTTTCTTTCAACAGAGTCCAAGGTTCCCTCGTAGGTGTTATTTTTAGCGTAGGCTGTATAGACACCTTCAAACAACCAGCGTGAGGGAATAACCTGAACAACTTCCGGGATTGGATTCCCCTCCACAACAGTAAGTGTTTTGTTCATACGTTCGAACTCTAATATGGCTCCCCCAAAAATGATTTGAGGAATGAGAAGAACCGGAAGAATATTTATAACCGCTTTAATGTCAGAAATGAAACAGGAAATCAGTAATCCCAGTGAAATACCAATAAGCGAGGAAAAAAAGAAATAGACTATGCTCCAGATGAAAATACCCCTGATGTCCAGTAGCAACATGGCAACTATGTAATATAGCACAACCTGAATCAACGCGAAAAAGGAGAGTGAGAGAAGCTTGGAAAACAGAAAATAGCTCAACTTGATACTGAGCTTCTTCTCCCTAAGTAGTATTCGCCGCTCCGAAAGGATTTCCTCAATACTATTTGAAAGCCCTAAAAAGATGAAGATTATTATTGAGATAAAGAGAAATATTCCCAAATTTGTGTTGTTATTGTAAGAATATCCGTCACCGTCAGGTGTAAACCTTAAAATAAACGAGACAAGTAACGCCAGCAGGGGTGCTTCGGCAAAAGTGATGTAGTTGTTGGACTTATTTCGCAATTTATTGATGAAATTGCGGTACAGGAATGTCTTCATCTGAATCAGGTGAGACGAAAAATTCAGTCTCCGGCGCGGTCGTGCCTGCTTTACCTTGAGATTGCTTTTGAGCTTACTCTCGTCAATATGGATAAGCTCTATAAGGCGTAGCCGCTTAAATTTCTGTCGCCAGTACTGAGCAGGGAATTTACGTTTAACAACGAGATTACCTCCCTCCTGAATATAGGCTGGTCTGCCATCGTCGTTTAGCTCAGGATATTCAATAATCTGGTACAAATATTCAGACATTCCCTGTACACGTTTGTTACCAATTTCATCGGAATTGTGCTGGAGTTGGGCAAATTCCATATCGAAATAGCTGAAAGCATCGCTTACCCGACCAAAGAATACTTGTTTTCCGCCCCGGTCCATCAGGAGAATCTGGTCAAACTTGCTGAATATATCAGGACCCGGTTGGTGAACCGAGATAATCACAATTTTTCCTTGTTTCGACAAACTTTTGAGCATGTTGATTATCTGCTCGGAGTCCAGCGACGACAACCCGGACGTAGGTTCGTCGCAAACTATAAGGGTTGGTTCGGATAAAAGCTCTAATGCGATATTCAGACGTTTACGCTCACCCCCGCTGAGTCTGACATTTTTGAAGTCCCCAACCTGCGTGTGTTTCCGGTGAAGCAGGTTAGTCTCCATTAAGAGATTATCGATTTTGCGATTAAGTTGATCCTCGGAGATATTTGGCATTTGCAACCTGCCACGGCAGAGCAGATTTTCGTAAACCGTTAGCGAGGAATATAAAAGATCGTCTTGCGGAATATAACCGATATACTGACTGAAGAATCCCTGATTGCGGTAAAAGTCTTTTCCATCTATTATCAGAGACCCGTAACTGGGAATAACATCGCCGGCAATACACCGAAGTAAGGTAGATTTTCCGCAACCACTCTGCCCCATAATCGCAATGAACTCACCTTTGGCAGCTTCTAAGGATATACCGTCAAGTGCGGTGGAACCATCCCGGAAATAGTGCTTCAAATCCATCATTTTTATCTTTTCGACATCAAATGGTATTTCAATCAAATCGAAAAAGCTGTTGAGTCTGAAATTCTGTTTACTTATTGTGAGAATATCTGTGTTCTGATAGAAAGGAGTAGATTTTTCGACTTTTCGGTTGTTCACAAAAATTTCCCAGCCACGGCGGGGAGTCTGTATCACGCACCTGTCTGCTTCAACATTGATAATTGTGACAGGATTAGAAACAGCAGTTCGGGTAAGTTCTAATTGATTCCCCTTAGAAAAAATGTATAAGACTTCCGGGCGGAGGTTATCGACTCCAATTTCCGCCCGACGTTCAATAATTTCCAGTATTGAAAAAGCACTGTATCCTTCTATTTGTAGTACATCATCATAAAAGAGTGGCACAATCCGATGATGGTTGAGTCGCTTGTTATTAAGTAAAAGCGATGGCATTCGTGAAATTACTGAAAAGCGGTTGTGGTTGTTCGTTACCTGAAACTCGTAATCAGGCTTAGTGAAATTAATAATATCTTCTTCATCACGATTAAGATACATCTTATGCAAAAGCTTCGCGTTAAATTTCTGTTCGCCTATTTCGAGTACACCCTGCTCTGGCATGTAATAAAGACGATTCGGTTTAAGTTGCTCTCCGTTAATAGTGGCGTTAGTAGCTATGTTTGTGCCGATGAAAAGATAATGGTCGATTACTAAGAGCAGTAAGTCGCGAACCTTGATTATGTTGTTCCGAAAACGGACAGAACATTCATCAGCGCTACCGAAAATCAGGTAATCAGTGAAAAGCGATTCACTTGTATGGCTGAAATATTTGAAACCGCGAATAGAAACGGGATTGGATTTGTGATATTCCATCGCATCTATTATCGCGAGAAATCCATCTGTTTCCAGATTCATCTGTCGTGATAACTCTAAAATCCATGTTACCTCAGATACGCTGAATCTGCTATCGGATTGAGCCAGAACTATTATGCTGAGAAGTATTCTAATCTTATCTAAGGTAATCAGGTTTCTGTTGAGAAAACGTACTACTTCTTCATAGTTCATTGTCTGACGATCATCTCCACCGAAATATGATTCCCATGAAATACGATCTTCGTCCTTAAAGAGATTTTCCAATAATATATATAGTGTATCAATACCAGTAATTGCAATATCTTCATCAGACCTGAGCAAGTGAATATACAACTCGGCTACCATTTTTACAAGGTTTTCCCGCTTTTCAGGACTTATCTTCTTCTCGACAGGTGAAATCTGTTTAACCATTTTGAAACTTCCTCATTTGCTTAGGCATATTTTCACGGATTAATCATTTGGCAAGAAATTTACCTGTTTGTCTTGTTTTATCCTTTACAAACTATCCGCCTCTGCTGATTCTTGATTAAATAATACATTGTAAGGGGAATATATGAAAGAGTCTATTCAGTTCAACGATATTGAAGCGTTCCAGTCGGCATACAAAAGCAATCCCAGGCGGAAACTGATTCAAAACGCAATCATAAAAAGCGGTATAACCAGTATTGCTCAAAACAACGAAGCCGTAATAGCGATGAAACATCTCTACTCAACCGAAATTTCTACCGGAGATATTACCGCCCAGAAGCACAGTGGAAGATGCTGGATGTTTGCCGCTTTGAATTCTTTGAGAATCAACCTGATTGATAAGCTGAATCTAAAGAATTTTGAGTTCTCGCAGAATTTTCCCATGTTCTGGGATAAACTGGAAAAAGCGAACTGGTTTCTGGAAAACATCATTGAAACAGCCGATAAAAACATCTACGACCGAACTGTGATGTGGTTGCTTCGCTCTCCCCTTCAGGATGGTGGTCAGTGGGATATGTTCATCAGTATCTTAAAAATATATGGTTCGGCACCACAAAACGTGATGCCGGAGACCCATCACAGTAGCAACACTGCAATGATGAATTTTCTTATAACCCTCAAGCTCAGGGAGAATGCTTCCATCCTCAGGGATGCTGCCGAAAAAGGGGCTTCTCTGGAAAATCTTCGATTAACAAAAGCTCAAATGCTGGAAGAAATTTATCGCATGTTAGCTCACTTTCTGGGTGAACCACCCACAACTTTTGATTTCGAGTACAAGGACAAGGACAAAAACTATCACTGCGATACAGGGCTGACACCTGTGTCATTCTTTAAGAAATACGTGGAAACCGAGTTAGAGGATTATGTCAGTATAATTAACGCGCCAACTAAGGATAAACCTTTCCTGAAAACCTATACTGTAGAGTATCTTGGTAATATCACTGGTGGACAACCAATTAAGTATCTCAATTTAAGCAATGAAGCACTCAAAGAGCTTGCTCTTAAACAACTGCAAGATGGCGAACCTGTTTGGTTTGGTTGCGATGTCGGGAAATGGCTTCAGCGTGATTTGGGAATTATGGATACCGCTGTTTACAACTACGAAGATGTGCTGGAAACCTGCTTCGGACTTGATAAGGCTGGCAGGCTGGATTATGGAGTAAGCCAGCTTACTCACGCTATGGTCTTTCTCGGTGTTAATATAGCGGACGGCAAACCAAACCGCTGGAAAGTTGAGAATAGCTGGGGAGATAAAATCGGCGATGATGGCTTCTGCATTATGAGCGATGATTGGTTCAATAACTTCAACTATCAGGTTGTAATCAACAAGAAATATCTCAGCCCTGAGCAGTTAGAAGCCTTGCAATTACCACCAGTTGTACTCCCCGCCTGGGATCCAATGGGTTCGCTCGCACTGATGAGGTAAATTGCAATTGAGAAGAATCTTTAACAGTCCACGAATTTATTCGTGAGTGGATAAAAAATGCAAAGAAGGCTTATTTTTTCTGACTAAGTAGTCCACTTCATATAATGCAATCTTTATGAAGCTTGATGAAAATGATGATTTGTATTTAACGGTTAATTACCTTAGGAGGTTGAAATGAAATCAGCAAGTGTGTTTATCGTTCTATTTTTTACTGTGTATTTATCTGCACAAATGTGGTCAGAGTTCCAAAAAGTATTACCGTCCGACGGTGCATCATCTGAAGAATTTGGGAGATCTGTTTCAATCTCAGGTGATTATGCTGTGATTGGTGCTTACAAAGATAATGATAATGGATTTGAATCAGGTTCAGCCTATATCTTTTATTGGAATGGTTCAGAGTGGATTGAGCAGGCAAAATTGATTGCTTCTGATGGTGCTGCAGGTGACAAATTTGGTATGGGAGTTGCGATTTCGGGTGATTATGTTGTGATTGGTGCATTCCTTGATGATGATAATGGAACTGATTCCGGTTCTGGCTATATTTTTTATCGAAATGGAACAAACTGGACCGAACAGGCAAAGATGCTTGCATCTGATGGTACTATCGATGATAAATTTGGAATAGCTGTCGATATTTCTGGAGATTACATTTTTATTGGAGCTACAGGATGTGATGGGCCAATATCAACAGACTCTGGAGCTACTTATGTTTTCAAAAGAAATGGGACCAATTGGTTAGAACATCAAAAATTAACTCCATCCGAGCCTGCAGATGATGGAGTATTTGGAAAAAGTGTGTCTATTTCAAATGATTATGCTGTTATAGGTGGATGGGGAGATGACGATAATGGAGTTGCATCAGGTTCTGCATACATCTTTATTAACAACAATAATACATGGACTGAACAAGTAAAGATATTGCCTGATGACGGAGCTACAGATGATCTTTTTGGTCGTTCTGTTGATATTTTTGGTGATTATGTGGTTGTTGGAGCTTATGGAGATGATGATAACGGAAGCGTATCTGGCAGCGCATATGTATTTATACGAAATGATACTATCTGGACTCAACAGGCAAAACTAATAGCATCTGATGGTGCAGCTTTTGATGCGTTCGGGTGGTCAGTTGCAATCTACGATGATTTCGTTGTATGCGGGGCAGTCATGAATCATGATAATGGACAAAGCTCTGGTTCTGCTTATGTCTTTCAAAGAACTGGTACAATCTGGACAGAACAGGTAAACTTACTATCTTCTGACGGTGCTGTAG
>JAIOTM010000349.1 GCA_021106755.1 Candidatus Cloacimonadota bacterium
AAAAAGGAAACGTCTCAAGATTATTCCCCGTTTTTCTTAGCGCGTCTGACTTTGCTTTGCTTCAGTCTGTTTATATACGCCTCAATTTTTTCATCAGGATGGTTACTTTTAACCTTTTCCATCAATTGAATAGCGAAATCGTACTCTTTGCTCTCCTCGGCAATGCTCATTAATATGGAGAGAACATAATCATCGTCTGACTGAATAGCCAAAGCATTTTCCACCAGCTTGAAAGCTTCTTCGGTGTTAACCTGTGCCTGACTTTCTTCGCCCTGTTCACGGGCAATTCTGGCACGGTCCAGCAGTATCAGTGCCGCCTGAAGATACGGCTCTGGCTTGCTGGGATCAGCCGCGATTTGCCGCAAAAGAATCTTGAATGCTTTGCTGTAGTTTTTCTCATCCATAAATCTGGAAGCAGCCATTTCGTAGAGTTGATATAACGCTTTCTTTACCCGTGGCTTACCTTCAATAAAAGCAACACCTTTTTCCATGAAGTCAACAGCCTTTTCCATATCACCCATTTTCATATAGAAGTGGGACGCGCGGGAAATATAAGCTGCCGCGTAGTTGTTTACCAACCGGGTCATATTATCGTCTTTATATACGCTGTCATCAAAGATACTGCGATACTGGTAAAGGCTGTCGATGTTGGTTATTAATCTGTCAATATCAAAATCCGCGATAATTACCGAGTTTTCGCGTCCCATCTCGTTCATAGCAGTTAGCTCGTTGGCAGGATCAAGCACTGTCTTTCTGCCGTTTTCGAGGAAATAGTAACCGTAAACACCCGGCATCATGCGGACACTTTTTTTCCAGTGTCCCTGAGAAATTTGCTCCATAGGTTCTGGTTGCCAGCGTGTAAAATCTCCCATTAGTGAGACAGTCTTGGCGTTACTCTTCAACTCAAAATCATAGGTCTCTATCTTAACGATGCGGTCAACCATGCCTTCGTTGCGGCGATGATTGCCAAAGCCAACTGTTTCAATCGATTCGTCCGGGATTGTCACCGCGAAATACATCGGACGCTTGCCAAAGTTGTCTCTTATCAGGTAAAGTACTGCCCAGTCTTTACTGTACATTACGGTATCTTTTTTCAGTGTTATTGCAAACGATTGCTCTGGAGTCGCACCGGGGATTTTTACCTTGTAATCCTGAGGGAGACGGGATGGATACAAAGGCGATGTTTCTTTTTGAGGTTCAATAAGATTATCGGCAAGGCTGACATGAACTCCTTCTTTGTCACGCAATTGCCGGATATACCAACCAGTATTAAGCAGGCTGAGGTTGGCTATTGTAACATCTTTGCGAATTCCTCTGCATTGTTCGTTTTTGTACTCCATAGCTTTGGCAATGAGTTCCCGTGTTTTATCATCCGGGTAAACATCCCGTGCGGGATGAACAAATTCGATAGAGTTAGGGTCGTACACCGCCTGGGCGTACCAGAGCGGGAAGGTGTCGTTATCGCCGTTTGTAAAGATGATAGCGTTTTCTTCCAGGCTGTTAAGGAAATTAAGCCCATAGTCCAGTGCGATAAACTCGCCAGTACGATCGTGAATAAAATATTGCGAACCAAGATTGATTCCAGGCAGAAGAAGCGCGATAGCAAGCACAATATAAGCTACTGTTTTCTGGTTTTTCTTCAAAAGCTCACCTACTAACCCAATAGAAGCGATAGCCATCCAGATAGTCCATAAGTAATAGGCGTTTGTGAAAAAGTACTCGCGGGGACGAACTTCCGAGTCCGACAAGTTGCTCACAACTATCATAGCAATAGAACTCATGAAGTAGAACGAGAAGAAATATATGAAAGAGTGCCTGTTCTTCTTCCAGTGGTAGTAAATACCGCTGAATCCCAGCAGAGCAACGATGAAGTTTCCCAGCGTCTGGAAAATAGCTTTGGGGGCATTAAGCCAGCCGGAAAGCGTTTCGGCGTGGAAGAACTGTTGCGCGAAGTAGTCCAGAAAATGAACTTTGAACTGGTAGAACCATGATGCCCGCCGAACAAGGAAACTGGTTGTTCCATACTGTTTACGTAGAATATAATCTGTAAACAGTCCCATGTTATGCGGGTAGCCTTCGTTAATAAACGGACGCAGGCTGGAGCGAATCAAAATAAAAATATGGGGTGAGAAGCCGATTAAGACAAATGCTCCGGCGAGAAGCCATGTTTTAAGGCTTACTTTACCGCGCAGATGATAAATCAGAAGAAGCATTATAGTGATGGCGAACATCCACTTCGTTAAACTGGGAAACTGAACACTTTTTCCAATAGCATTAAAAATTACGTAAACAAGTATCAATCCCACAAAATAGGCACCGGCACGTGCCCAGAACGAAGTTTTGTCTTTCCGAACCGCCATGTAAAGTGTAGGGTAGAGGGCGATGAAAAGCACGGCGGGAGCGATTTGCAACACAGTTTGATGAACAGCGAATCCAAGAAAGAATACGTAGATAATAAGTAACAGGTAGTTTTGTTTGTTTAAATCGTGAGACGATTTTTCCACCCACACCAACGTAAGCCAGATTATTAAATTAAGTATAAGCGACAGCCCGGCATAGACTTCAGCTTCTACAGCGTTGTTCCAGAAAGTATAAGAAAACGCCGTGTAGCAAGCGGCAACTAATCCGGTAACGATTATCAGCCATGCCTTTTCCATGAACATCGATACTAACTTGACGGTAATAAGGTAGATAAACATTACTGCCAGCGCGGAAAAGAGGACGGATGTCCAGCTAACAATTATAGCATGGGGAAGACCCAGCCCGATAATTGAGAAAAATCGTCCCAGTATGATATAGAACGGGTTTCCGGGTGCGTGGGGAATACCAAGAATACTACCGCAAGTTATGTATTCGCCGCAATCCCAGAACGACAAAGTAAGTGCCTGAGTGCGTATATACACAAATATCGTGGCGAGAAATACCAGTAGTCCAACAATTGTATTCGTCTTTTTCGCTACGAGTGCCCGTGGTTTGGTTATCTCATCATCAAGACTTATAACTTGTTCTACGGGAAGGTCTTTCATCTTTCGTCTCTGTTGCCGTGTTGTCATTAATGGCTCCGGTTTACCGCTCTCGCGATTATATATAATTTTTCAAATGCAATGTTTTACATCTAACGATAAAGTCAAGCACAAATTACAATCAAATTG
>JAIOTM010000249.1 GCA_021106755.1 Candidatus Cloacimonadota bacterium
ATGCTTTTGCCTGGAATAATAAAGGAGTTGCTTTAGAAAAATTAGAGAAGTACCCGGAAGCAATTGCAGCATACGATAAAGCAATTGAGATTGATCCCAAATATGCTTTTGCCTGGAATAATAAAGGAGTTGCTTTAGAAAAATTAGAGAAGTACCCGGAAGCAATTTCAGCATTCGGTAAGGCAATTGAGATTAATCCTGAATACAATTCTGCAATTTTCAATATTGCTTGTGTATATGCTTTACAAGGTGACAAAAGCGAAGCACTGAAATATCTGGTGAAAGCAATCGAAAAAGATAGCAAATACCGTAAAGACGCCCGAGAAGATGATGATTTCAAATCTTTATATAATGATAATGATTTTAAGAGCCTGACAGCCGACCCTGAAGAGTAATACCAAACCGCTACCATTCATACTAATATAATTTGCTTTGCTGATTGAGGAATCAATGTTTTTCTGCAACCTAAACCCCCCTGGTCGATTACGACCTCCCCCCTTATCATGGGGGTAAAATACGGTTATGCGGCACTTTACGCTTGATAAGAGATTTGTTTCAAAGAACTTTTTATATACCTATCTTTGATAGCGGTTTTGTATAACAAAACACATGATAAAAAACCCCTGAAACGCAGTTTGCCCTACATATCAGGCACTGAATATTATACCAGAAAAGTGTCAACTTGCACAATTCACGAGGTCTTAAAATATTTCTATTGACGCATTTGCCATAATCTTTGAAGCAGGACAGGCTTCGAGTCGTAAGGACGCAGGACAACGACTCGAAACAAATGGAGAAATTCAATGAAGATAAAGAATATAGCGATAATCGCCCATGTTGATCATGGAAAAACCACCCTTGTGGATGGTGCCCTGAAACAATCGGGCGTGTTTCGCGCTCATCAGAAAGTTGCAGAACGCATCATGGATTCCAATGATCTGGAAAGAGAAAGAGGAATCACCATTTTCTCTAAGAACGCATCTCTTTTCTATAAAGACTACAAAATCAATATTGTGGACACACCCGGCCATGCAGATTTTGGCGGCGAAGTACAACGCATTATAAAAATGGTGGATTCAGTTCTGCTGTTGGTTGATGCTTTTGAAGGACCTATGCCTCAGACCAAATATGTGCTTAAGAAATCGCTTGAACTCGGTATTAAACCAATAGTTGTTATCAACAAAATAGATAGACCCAACTGCCGTCCTCATGTTGTGCTGGACATGGTCTTTGATTTATTCACGGAACTCAATGCTACTGATGAGCAACTTGATTTCCCCTTTGTTTTCACTTCAGGAAAAGATGGCATTGCCAAGTATAATCTTGAAGATGACAGCACTGATTTAGTTCCGCTGTTCGATACAATTATCAAGCATGTCTATGATGCGGAAGGCGATGTTGAAAAGCCTCTGCAAATGTTGGTGTCGGCTATTGAGTATGACAACTATCTCGGAAAAATGGGTACAGGCAAAATCTCAAATGGAACAGTCAGGCAGGGTGAAGAAGTTGTGCTTATGAAACGGGATGGTGAACGGCTTCTATATAGAATTACCAGGATTTTCCTGTTTGAAGGTTTGAAGAAAAAAGAAGCAAAGATTGCCTACGCCGGCGATATTGTTGTGCTTGCGGGAATGGAGCATATTGATGTTGGCGAAACAGTTGCCGACAGACTTCACCCCGAACCACTACCCCTGATTGAGATAGATGCTCCAACATTATCAATGACTTTCTGTGTTAATAACTCACCGTTCGCGGGAAAAGAAGGCAAATATGTTACATCCCGCAATATTTGGGAACGCCTGCAAAAAGAGTTACAGACTAATGTCAGCATTGTTGTAGAGCCTACCGATTTCCCCGATCAGTTTACTGTTAAGGGCAGAGGTGAGCTTCAACTTTCGATTCTGATTGAAAATATGAGACGCGAGAACTATGAATTTCAGGTATCCAAACCAAAAGTTATTTTCAGAGAACTGAATGGTAAAGTGACAGAACCTATTGAGTTGGCGATGATAGATGTAGCCGATGAATTTGTGGGTGCTGTTATCGAAATGCTGGGTATCAGAAAAGGCGAAATGCTGGATATGGTGGTCGGCTCCGATGGCTACACCAGACTTGAATTCAAGGTGCCTGCTCGTGGATTAATCGGCTTCCGTAACGAGTTTATGACTGTTACAAGAGGTACGGGAATCCTTAATCATGTTTTCTACGAATACGAGTTCTTCAAAGGTGAAATAGATAAGAAAACCCGCGGTGTGCTGGTTGCTCTCGAAGCTGGCACTTCTATGGCTTACTCACTGAACAGCTTTCAGCCGAGAGGGACTCTCTTTATCGGCCCCGGTGTCGAAGTATATGGCGGAATGATTGTTGGTGAACACACCCGCGAAAACGATCTTCGCATTAACGTTACCAAGAATAAAAAAATGACCAACGTTCGTGCTTCCGGCTCGGATGATTCAATAAAACTATCGACACCTCGTCAGTTTTCGCTGGAACAGGCTCTGGAATACATCGAAGACGATGAACTACTTGAAGTAACCCCCAAAAGTATGCGGATGCGTAAGAAACAACTTAGTGCGAAGAAGGAAAGGTAGGGATTAAAGTCAAAGCTACTTCCTAAATCTCAATCCAATTATTAGCAGTTTGAGCATCATCTACAAAAGGCAAATCAAACTCAAATCGTCTCAGTTCCGAGTTCCAACTAACAGGCTCGCCAGTAAAAGGATTCTTTAGCTCTTCCGGCTGAGAATTAAGCAGTGCCTGAATTTCTTCATCGTTCATATTTTCAGAATTAATCTTCTGAAGAAGATTATCTTTTAGTTTGAGAAGAATAGGCATTGCACTGTTAACCTGAGCTTTAACAAAATACCTTAGATGAATGTAAAAAACCTCATTACCCAAAGTTCCATCAATTACAAATCCGTAAGGGTTTCTGATTGCATCAAAGCCAGACCATTCAACAGCTTCAATTTCATTACTATAATTTGTAGCAAAGTCTTTGAATGACATCTCTGAAAGCTCCGCGCTTGTTTTAAATCTATTATATCTGAGATTTAAAGTATGGTTTGGTTTCATCAACATCGCTGTTAGATATAGATTTGCCCTTTCGATGAAGCTAGTATCATCGGAATAATTCATTAATTTAAGGATATACATATTTGCTTCATGGAGAAAAGCTTTCGAAAATGAAATCTCGTCTTTTGAATAGAATCGTAATTCCGATAACATACTGGTCAGTTCTTCCGTTTGTTTGTACGAGATTAAATCTGAAATTGTGTTTTGCAGAATTGCGTCACAAATCACAAAAATCAGCTTTCCCATCAGCAGATGACTTCTCTCAGACAGTTCCTTTAATTGATTCATTCTTCTAAGGCAATTATCAGTACTTTTCGTGTAATCACCTTTAAGATAATCAAGCTTTATAATTGCTGCTTCCAATCTGAAAAAATTAACCATAGACAGGTAAACAGGAATACCTCCTGTCCAGCAAGGAGCTAAAGTACTTACTGATTTTGTCTTTGAAAGTATTTGTGTAAGTCGTTCATCAAGATAGCGTGTACTACTGTACAATTCACGAATCTCTTTTTCATTTTTAAGAAGCAGGGAGTTTGTATCAAGAGAATCGCTCGGGCATATCCCAATTTCCTGAGCATGTTTATAATCAAAAAAATCTGCATTAATATTTATCTGGTTCTTTTTAAAATCTGTTTTATTGTTTTCAAATTGAATCCATTCAAATCCTTTCTGGAAAAGGTTTTCGTCTTCAGCAACTCCAAATCCAATTAGATAGTAAAAGCCGTTTTCTTCAGGATTTTCTTCTTCTATTTGCCTATACTTCCATTCTTGTGCTGAAGGAGTTAGCTTGGAATCAAATCCAAAAATGGAAAAGAAAAAGATGTTAAACGCTATTATCAAGATTGAAAAGGCAATCAGCAATTTTTCCGAAACAGAGAAAGCAGTGTTTTCTATTTTAACAAAGTCACCATTTCGACTTACAACAAGTGTTCCTGCAATTCTGTCATGAAAAGCCTGCTTGTTTTCAGAAGGTGCGATTTTAATGAAACCG
>JAIOTM010000280.1 GCA_021106755.1 Candidatus Cloacimonadota bacterium
CCGTTCTTATAGTAATAGGCAATGCTGTCCACTGTGCTGTTGTTGTAAATTACTGTTTCCTGAATAATCTCGCTACCAGTGGAATCGTAATAAATCAGAGTATCAACGATAGTACCCGGGGTGCTGGCAAAAGAGTTATCCAGAAAAGTATTGAAACGGTCAATTTCAATTAGCCAGGGAGTTGTAATCCGGTCTTTTTCTATATGGTGTTTGATAATCTCAAAACCTGATTTGAATCCATGTATTTCGTTGTATTGATATTCGAAGTCAGTACGAAACTGGTAGTTCTCTGTAATATCATCAACATCGTAATTATAGATTGAGTATGGGCATCTGAACCCGTCGATACCACGAGGAGTACTTGATCCCTGAATCTGATACATCCACTGATCACCATCAAGCAAATCAATGTACTTCCCTTGTTCATCAGACCATAAAGAATCAGCAACACCGTCATAATTGTCATCAATACTGACAAAACCGTGTAAACCGAGTTCAGGTCTGTAATAATAATCAATCTGGCGAAAATAATCATCGCGATTAATCCCTTTTGGTTTCAGCCGATTTGTTTTTCTGTAGTAGTTAGCTTTAACCTTCAGACTCATCTGGGAATTGAATAGATGGTCGTAAGTAAGTATTACCTGTCGTTGGGAAGTTTTCTGTTCCTGATAATGCTGAAGAGCGTATCGCCACCCCCAGTTAAATGGTTCGTAGAAACCTTGATCACCCCGAATAGCGAGAGTCAGATTCCGGCGGGAGTTTAATGCAAATTTAGTTTTGAAGTTGTAGTTGTAACTGTTGTAGTTGCGATTTCCTTTATCAAAACCTACAATATCCTCACGACCATCATAAGCATTGTAAGTTTCAAATGTATTTATAAGAAGAGGCTTACCTTTATATGTGTAGTCCTCGTTAGAATCGTTTTCATAGTAATTGTAGTAACGCCCGTCACTCCAGGAGGCAGCTCCGTTGAAGAAAAACGTCCAGCGTTTTCTCATACTGTCTGATGCGAATTGCGTTAACACCGGACCACCAATCGCGAGTTTCATCTCATCCCTGTTTGTTCCGTCACCGATTATATGATTACTACTGAATTCAACCTTACCAGCATAATTCTTCGAGCCGGATTTTGTAACAATGTTAACCACACCAGACATAGCGTTTCCATATTCCGCAGTGAATCCACCAGTCATCACTTTCATATCTTTAACTGCATCCATGTCCACAGTAAGTGCCCGCCCACCGTCAACAGGGTCGGAAACTGACATACCGTCCACAGAATACACAACCTCTGAACCGCGACCTCCACGAATGTGAAGCTCTCCACCTGTGTTGGTAGCACCCGCCTGCAAAGCAATCACACCTTCTATGGTGTCAAGTGCGATATCTTCAATTGTCTCATCGGTAATAGAGTGTTCTGAACCAGCTTGACCCTTATGAATTAATTCATCTTTGGCTTTAATTGTGGTTAAACCGCCAATCTGCACCGCTTTCTTAACAATAGCCGTATTGAGAGTTGTGGTTTTATCTACTGAAATCTTTATATTAGTGTGCTTCTGGCTACCATAGCCCATTGCCTGAACTGCAACTGAGTATGTTCCCGGTGGTATATTGATGATGATGTATTTACCTTTTTCGTCGGTAAATGCACCAAGGTCTAATACATCAACAATTACTGCTGCCTTAAAAACTGGTTTCCCATGACTGTCTTTAATTTTTCCCATCAGCTTACCGGTTGTTCCGGCACTTAGTGTTCCGCAGAATATTAAAAACAGCGCAAGAACCAATAAAGTTCCTTTACGCATGAAAGAGCCTCCCTCTGTTCATAACCATATTTTTCATTGTCTGTCAAAAAGATGCTGTTTCCGCATCATGTCAACGATTTTTGTAATAAATAATCGTGTTATCCGTTTATTTTTTTAAGTTCCAACTATCATTTTCGTATTTTGACTCCGTTAAATGCAGGGCTGTATTATACTCTGATACCGATATTTCGGCTAAATCATTGAATATTTCTGACTCCCAGACAGTACGGAATCCTTCAGTTATTGCCGCTACAACTTCTTCGTAAGTTATTTTCCGATTCGAGACCTGATTTACACAAATTGTCTTACGCTCCATATATCGAGCAAGCAATTTTCGTTTCTCCTCATTCAAATCGGGAAGAATCTCTGCCATCTCCCGCTGATTTTCGTTCAGCAGAATTGAACCATGTTGCAATAGTATCCCGTTTTTACGTACCTGAGCACTTCCAACAATTTTCTTACCTTTTACAGCGAGTTCAAAACGGGAAGTGCTGGAAAAACATGGATTTGCCGACTCTCTTTGTGAAGAAGAACTAACAGAACCTTTTTCAAGCTCTGCCGGGATTCCCAGATTATGAAGACCATTCGACAACGCCTCGCTGATTACCGCGTAGCTCTGTGTCACCGACCCGGAAAGAATTCCCTGTACCGTGGCAATTACTGCGTAAGTAACTTCGTGCTTATGCAACACCGCCCTGCCTCCGGTTGGTCTGCGAACAAATCCATAGCCTTTGGCGGAAAGTATATCAAGATCAGCTTCTTTTGTAGCTTCCTGATTGTATCCAATCGACAGGGTTGGCGGATTCCAGTCGTAGAACCGGATTACAGGATGATTTGGATTCTTCTCTAACTCCAGCATAATGGCTTCATCAATTGCCATGTTAGTAGCTGGTGTACAGAGACCCGAATCAATAAATCTCCAGATCAATAAATCATCCTCACCTTTTCGTTTCCGGCAACAATCCTGCCAACGCGTATCCCACCTGCCTGCTCAATTAGTTCATCAGCTACAGCAGATGGAGCCACAGCCATCATTCCAATACCCATATTAAACGCGCAGTACATCTCCGGTGCCGCAATATTTCCCGCCTCCTGCATTAGCTGATAAACAGGCGGCACTGACCAGGCAGAACAATCAATCTCCGCGCATAGCCCGTGGGGAATCACCCGCTTGAGATTGCCGGGGATTCCACCTCCGGTAATATGAGCCAGAACATGGATTTTATCTGGTTTCGCCCAGGCTTTTAGTAACGGATAATACGATTTATGTACTTGTAAAAGAACGTTTTGTAGTGTATCATCAAGCTCAGATACATAGCTATCTACCGAGAGCTTCATTTTATCGAACAATATTTTCCTCGCCAGCGAATAACCATTGGTATGCAAACCTGTTGAGCAAAAACCGACAACTACATCATCAGTGTCAACAAGGTTGGCAGTAAGTATATCTTTCTTGTCGATAATCCCAACAATAGTGCCGACAAGGTCAAAGTCTTCATCTCTATATATGCCGGGCATTTCTGCCATTTCTCCACCGATAAGAGCCACGTTATTTTGCTTACAAGCTACTGCTAATCCCTGCACAATCTGTTCCATCTTTTCAGGATGAACTTTACCCACTCCGATGTAATCAAGAAAAAATAAAGGTGTTGCTCCCTGAACGAAAATGTCGTTTACGCAATGATTTACAAGGTCCTGTCCAACAGAGCCGTAGCGTCCTGACATATTGGCAACAATCAGCTTTGTGCCTACGCCATCGGTGCTGGAGACCAGCACAGGTTCAGACATATTAGTTAAATCAGGCTGAAACAGACCTCCAAAACCCCCAATATCCGTGAGAACCTTTGCGGTATGCGTCTCTCTTACAATGCTCTTAATTCTGGAAACAGCTTGCTCTCCCGCCTTAATATCCACTCCAGCGTCTTTGTAACTGATTGTGCTCATTTTGCTTTCCTTAATCAAGTGTCAAATAGCCAACAAGTTCCTCAACCCGCTGGTCTATTTCCTGCCGCGTAACAGATTTTACTCCGGCAAGGCTGAAATCCTGAATATCAAACGAAGCTGTTACAGTGCCGTACAGCATCGCTTTTTTCATAATAGAGTGATCCAGTTTTTTGGATTCCGCTATATAGCCCAGAAATCCTCCGGCAAAACTATCCCCTGCTCCGGTAGGGTCAACTACTTTGTAGATAGGGTAAACTGGCAAGAAGAAAAGAAAGTCGTGTCCAACAGCCATTGCTCCATAAGAGCCTTGTTTGACGATAATGTATTTGCCTCCGATTTCGAGAGCAGCCTTCGCGGCATCAAAAACGTTGCGTTTGCCAGTAAGCTGTTTTACTTCTTCCTCATTAATGAAGATGATGTCCGCTTTCGAGAGTACTTTCAACAACTCAGCCTTCTTGCTGGAAATCCAGAAATTCATTGTGTCAACTGCTATCAGGCAGGCATTTACATAGTCCATAACCTGCATTTGCAGAACAGGATCAATATTTCCCAGAAAGAGCAGGTCGCAATTGCGGTAGCTCTCCGGTAGTTTTGGTGAGAAATCAGCAAAGACGTTAAGCAGTGTATCTTTAGTCTCCGCGACGTTCAGGTTATCGTATTCGCCAACCCATCGGAAAGTTTCGCCGTCGGCAATTTCCAGACCTTCTAAATCTATCCCCGCTTCTTTGAGCATATTCAAGTGCTTCTGGGGAAAATCGCTTCCAACGACACCCACAATTCGGGTTGTGCAGAAATGCCGTGACCACATAGACGCGTAAACAGCAGAACCACCGCGAACTTCTTCTGCTTCGCCATACGGTGTTTTTACCGAATCCAGCGCGACAGAACCTACTATTATCAGACTCATATTTACCTCTTTACAGGAGATTGTTGTTGTATTACAGGCGGACGGGAGAATATCTTTTTCATGTGCTCCACGTTATCGCCCGAAAAAGTACGGATAACTGCCACAACAAACACTAACAACAAAATTTTAACGATTATTCCAGTCCATGTATTTGCTTTGTCGGTGTTTCTTCGCTCCGTGTAGCGTGCTTTAA
>JAIOTM010000173.1 GCA_021106755.1 Candidatus Cloacimonadota bacterium
GGTTCGCTGTACGCTGCTGACTACTATTCCATGATCAAACGTCTTTGATGCCAGGATTTTTTCGTCACGTTTGATAGACAAGGTTACTGCAAGGTCTGCCTGCCAGCCATATTCCTTTTGCTCAAAACCCAATTCACCGTACGGGATTTTGAATGGAATCGAAAACACCGTGTTAAGTTTGTTATCCCACAACCGCGTTTGATCAATATAGATATTCAGTGTTTCGGTTTCTACTCCCAAAATCATTGCCTGTCCGGACAACAACAGCAGGAAAAATATCAGAAACCGCATCTCAATCCAACCACTTCTTATGTAATTCATATTTGCCATACCCCTTATCGTAAAAGATGAATGTTTTCTCTAACTGGTAGTAACTCCAGAAAATCGCGTGATATTTCCCTGATCTGGATGGCTCAACATCAATGTTGTCGGGTTGACCATACTTGATAAATATCCGCCCCCGATCACTCCGCCAGCCTTTTACCAGACCTTTAACCGAGAAATGCTCGTCCGCGTACAGCACCCGCTTATACAAGTGTTGTCGGTTTTCGTTCAGTGGTGTTTGCGGAGTCGGGTCTATAGACTTCCACCAACGGTTAATTGCTTCCTGAAGCTCCACTGATGGTATTTGCTTCAGTTGCCGATAAGTATCTTTATCAATAATGTGAACCAATTGCCGGAGTTGCTCCTTAGAATTATAGCGACTCTGGAACGCGAAAGCCGGAGAGAATAAAATTAAATTTTTTCGCCAGAAATCACCTTTTGAATAAATCGTTACGAAAGGTGTTTCTAATTGAAGTACTGTTATTTGTATCTCTGGCTTCTCAGATTTCAAGGTTTGTCTCTTGCTTCCAAGATGAAGAACAACTGAATCCGGTACTACAGAATAGCCCTGTACAAACGTTACAGAATCTGCCTGAGAATAGCCTTTCAACTGTCGGGGGACAACTCTCAGTCCCCCGAAATGAGCGATTCCCAGCAACGGAGTTATACGTCTTTTGTATTTGTCTATTGAAAACAGATATGTGCGGGAAGGTTGGTTCAACTCAAACTTGTTACTCCAGGAGCATATAAGTGAGTATTCACCTATAGCAAGTTCTGTGTTGAAAATAATTGGATAATAATCATCAAGCCCAAATTGGGGAACCAGATTCTTAAACTGAACCGTAAATACCGCGGTATTGATAATCCTGCCGCTATTATCGGCAACAAAAACGTGAAACTTGCTCTCTGCCTGATACGCTTCGTCAGTTTGTTGCTTTACAATCTCTTTATATGGAATATAGATATAGAACCAGGTCTGGTCGCGCGTATCATAGTGAGTTATTTCAAAGCCGGTTAAAACAAAAGAAGAAATCAGAAAGAATAACGCGAAGCCAAATCGCATCAATGAGCTTCTTCAGAATCCAGAGTTACTTGTGGCTTTCGGGTTGTCATTACCGGATCAAGGATTTCGAGTACATCGTTAGTGGGAGCAACTTTGAGTGCTTTTGGCGCGAGGTACAACTTATTGAATTTAGCCGTTTTTACAACAAAACGCAGAGAGAGATTCCCCGGATGTTTATGGAAAACTTCAAGGCAACGCTCGGCAAACAGTCCATTCACCATTTCTTCCTTCAGTTCCAGTTCGAGATAACCTGATAGTTGCTCTACTTCCGCCATTGTATATACTGACTGAGGAACTAACCGCATCATGTTACTTTCATCGCGATCAAACTGAGATTGGCTTCCAATCAGAAAGTACTCTTTTCCTATCTCCAGTTTATTGATAAAAGCTTCGTGCTTATCATTGAACAACGTCATCTCAAATTTGCCGTAAATATCCTCAAGTTCATAAACAAAAAGCTCTTTACCGCGTCTGGTTTTTCTCTTCTTTTTCGAGTTTACAATACCGGCTGTTTTTATAATCCCCCGATGTTTTTGAGGATCAAACTTCTTAGTGTCTGTATTTGCAAAAAGTTTTAACAATGTTCTGTAACGCTGAAGCGGATGACCAGACAGATAAAATCCCAGCATCTTCTTTTCCATCTCAAGCAGTTCACTGAACGGCAGTTCATCAATGCCGGGAAGCACCGGATGCATTCCCTGCATATCTTCCCCACTCCCGAACTCGTCAAACAAATCAAGTTGCCCTTTGCAGCGTTCCGATTGCGAATTATCTAACGCGACATCAATTACTTCAATCTTCTGTTTGCGATTACCTTCTAAAGTATCCATTGTTCCAGAAAGAATGAGGCTTTCTAACACAGCTTTATTAACCACTGCCGTATCCACTCTGTCGGCAAAATCAAAAATTGATTTGAATTCTCCATGCTGATGACGCACATCCATAATAGCACTTATTGCCGCGTCACCCACATTTTTTATTCCCCGAAGTCCAAACTGAATACAATTTCCGACAACGGTGAATTCATCTTCACTGTTATTGATGTTCGGCGGATGAACTTCAATTCCCATCTTTTTACATTCTTGTATAAAAAATGGAATTCTTGCAGGATCGTCTTCAATAGAAAGGATAGCAGTCATAAATTCAACGGGATAATGTGCTTTCAGGAATGCTGTCTGAAACGCTATAAAAGCATAGCAAGCCGCGTGACTCTTGTTGAACGCGTAATTGGCAAAATCCTTCCACCCCCTCCATATCTTTTCAACAGTATGTTCAGGGACTCCGTTTTTCATTGAGCCGCTCATAAACTGGTCATACATCTTCGCCATCATCTTTTCATCTTTCTTGCTGATAGCTTTTCGCAAAACCCCCGCATCTGCTTCGGAGAATCCCGCCATTTGTTTGGAAATCAACATAACCTGTTCCTGATAGACAGTTACGCCGTAAGTCTCTTCCAACACGCTTTTGGTTAAATCGTGGTCGTATGTTACTGGCTCTTCCCCGTTCTTACGGGCTATATATGATGGGATGAAATCCATAGGACCTGGACGATACAACGCTACCATCGCGATGGTGTCTTCAAATTTTGTAGGCTTGAGTGCCTGTAAGTGTTTTTTCATGCCACGGGATTCAAACTGGAACACACCGCCAGTATCCCCTCGTGACAGCAACTCGTAAGTTTCTTTATCCTCTAAATCCACGTTGGCAATATCTATATCTTCTTTTTTATAACGCTTAATTAATCGGAGAGCTTCTTTGATAATTGTCAGAGTTTTCAATCCGAGAATATCCATCTTGAGCATTTTAATATCTTCTAACCATTTCCCCTCAAACTGTACAACCACCATAGGGACACTGCCCTTTTGCTTACTGATTGCGAGTGGGACATGATCGGATAGTGCTCCAGAACCGATTAACACTCCCGCCGCATGGATTCCTATCTGTCGGATAAGCCCTTCTAACACCATGCTGTATTGCAGTACTCTGCGTAGAATATCACTTTCATTCATCTTATTCCGGAAATCTGACGATTCACTTAAAGCTTTTTCCAGAGTTATCTTAGGATCACCCGGAATCAGCTTGGTAATCTTGTTCGCTTCCACCGCGGGAACTTCGAGTGTCCGAGCCACATCTTTAATAACCGACCGTGCTCCGAGAGTACCAAAAGTAACTATCTGGCTGACACTTTCGCGACCATATTTCTCGACTATGTAGTCAATTACTGTCCCTCTGCCTCTGGCACAGAAATCAA
>JAIOTM010000337.1 GCA_021106755.1 Candidatus Cloacimonadota bacterium
ATCCACGCAGTTCGTGTAATTGCGGACGATACGGACGGAAGTTAGCTTTCAGGGCTTCGAGGGTCATAGCGGCAGCGATTTCTGCCTGCTTGAACCAGCGGTTAGTATCGCAGAGCATCAGGGCACTCATTGCGGTAAGAAGATTAGAGCCGTTTATAGAAGCAAGACCGTCCCGCGCTTTCAGTCCGGGGATAGCAATACCGGCACGTTCCATCGCTTCTTTACCTTCATATAACTCACCTTTGTAGTATGCCTGACCTTCGCCCATAAGCAGGAGGGCAATCTGAGACATTGGAGCAAGGTCGCCACTGGCTCCAACAGAACCTTTCTGGCAGACAAACGGAGTTAATCCTTTATTAAGCATCTCTTTAAGAGTATGTGCGATTATTGGACGACAACCGGAATGACCTTTCACTAACACATTGATTCGACCAGCCATTGCACCGCGAACATAATCGAGTGGGGCGGGGTCGCCGATACCGGCAGCATGGTTGTAAATCAGGAATTTTTGAAACTGCTCAATCTGGTCGTCTTTCAGAACAACTTCAGAAAACTCACCAATGCCTGTATTGACACCGTACATAATTTCGCCTTTTTCAATCTTGTCTTCCAGCATCTTGCGACACTTTTTCATTTTGACGTCGGCAGATTCAGGGATAATAACTTCTTCGTTATAACGGGCAATCCGTTCTACTTTCTCAATGGTTAAACCAGTTCCGATTAATTCAATAGCCATGTAAGCCTCCGTTTGAGTGATTTTTAGCCAAAATTATGTGGACGTCTGACCTTTGTCCAGTTTATTATTCTAACATAGCACCGATAACAGATAAGTCATATATTTAGGCAAGGAATTTAATCTACTTTTCTTTTCATTCCCCCCCCCAAGTGGCTCATCCTTCAGTCTGCTGACAAACTTGATTTATTAAAGCCTGTTGTTGTTTAATAGCAAAACCCGTTAGCAATAGAAGAGTTTCAAAAAATCCTTGCAAAAAACACTGTAATAAGTAAAAAAAGAACAAATAAAAAAATTGAACAGGAGACAAAAATGAAGATAAAATCAATATTACTTATTGTGTTCTCAGCACTGATGCTGATATTGCTACTGACAAATCTTGCTCCAGTGGAATTTCGGCTACTTTTCTGGAAAGTTCAAATGCCAATGATAATTTACACTGTTATTACATTGCTTATAGGATTCAGTATTGGTATAACAACGGGAATGATTATGACCAGAAAAGAGTCTCAGGCAGTTTCTGCACCAGAGGATAAAAGCTCCGCAGATTAAGTTGACATTCCAGCCAGACTACCAACTCTGGATTTCACTATATCTACATTGAGGAATTATGAGCGAAGTTCGAGTTCGATTTGCCCCAAGTCCTACCGGAATGTTACATTTAGGAGGACTGAGAACAGCATTATATAATTTTGCGTTTGCCCGGAGTCAGGGTGGAAAATTTATTCTGCGTCTCGAAGATACAGATAAAAAGCGTACTGTTGAAGGTGCTGCCGAAGATTTATTCAATACTCTGCAACTACACGGAATAAAATTCGATGAGGGTCCTGGCAAGGGTGGCAAGTTTAAGCCGTATGTGCAATCCCAGCGATTAGAAATTTACAATGACTATGCAATGGAACTTATCGAAAAAGGAGCAGCCTACTACTGTTTCTGTAGCGCAAAACGATTAGATGAAATTCGTGCTGTACAAAGAGAGAACAAAGAGCCAATCAAGTACGATGGCTTGTGCAGGGCTATGGACATTGAAGAGGCAGAAAAGCGAGTCGCGGCAGGCGAATCTTATGTTATTCGCCTGAAAATGCCACAGGAAGGTAGCTTTGTATTCTACGATAAAGTGCGGGATAAAGTAGAAATCCCTGCCCAGCAGTTAGACGATCAGGTGATTGTCAAGGCTGATGGATTTCCGACTTATCATCTCGCGGCTACAGTTGATGACCATTTGATGGAAATAACGCATGTTTTGCGGGGCGAGGAGTGGCTTTCCAGTACGCCCAAGCATATTTTTATCTACGAAAGTCTGGGTTGGAAACCACCAAAGTGGGTGCACTTGCCCTTGATACTCAACGAAGACAAAAGTAAGCTCAGTAAGCGACATGGCGATTTCTCAGTAGCCGCTTTTCGGAAGAAAGGCTACTTGCGGGAAGCCCTCATTAACTTTGTGGCACTTCTTGGCTGGCATCCTAAATCGGATATCGAACTATTCAGCTTAGAGGAACTCTGCACCGGTTTTTCTCTTAAACAGATTGGCAAAGCGGGAGCAGTATTCGACATGACCAAGCTTGACTGGATGAATGGACAATATCTGCGCAACCTTGATAATACATACATAGCCGCAGAAGCAAAGCTGTTCTTCCTCGAAGCAGGATTCGATATTTCCGATAACGACCACTACCAACACGCGGTCAACCTGACCCGCAACTATGTATCCCGACTCGAAGAACTACCGGAGCAGGCGAAAGTTTTCTGGCAGATTCCCGAACTTTCCGAAGAAGGCATCGAAATAATGGCACAGGAATCTTCTCAATCAGTATGCAGGTATCTTGTAGAGGAGTTTACTGAGCTTGATGAATGGACTCAGGAAAATGTTAGCGATTGTGTAAAATCTTGTATGCAAGATCTGGAGCTAAAGGGAAAACAGCTATTTTTCCCTATTCGTCTGGCACTTTATGGTGATACAAAAGGACCAGATATTCCCCGACTTACTGAGGTCTGGGGCAAAGAAAAAACTATAACAAACCTTAAAAAATGGATAAAATAGAGAGGCAATATGGAAAAGAGTAAAAAGCACATTCGTCGATTGAGAGGGGAAAAAGTTAGTCTGGCAATACTTAATCCCGAACTGGCGGACAGATTCACTGTATGGATAAACGATTTAGAGGTCAGCCACTATCTTACATCAGCTCCTAATCTGTATTCAATGCCACTTGAAAAGCAGATTATCGATAAGATGGCAATGTCAACCGATCCAACATTCATCATTCTGGATAACGAGTACGACAAGATGATAGGAATATGCTCACTACACAATCTTGATTATGTTAACCGAACAGCAGAGCTGGGAATTTTTATAGGTGATAAAAATTACTGGGGTGAAGGATTTGGAGTTGGAGCTATTAATCTGTTGCTTGATCACGCGTTCAACATAGCAAATCTTAACAGTGTTATGCTGGAGACTTATGGCTATAACACCCGTGCGCAACGTTGTTTCGAGAAGTGTGGCTTTAAGGTGATTGGAAGCAGACGACAAGCTCGATTATTTGCGGGCGTGTATCATGATGTGATTTTCATGGATATTCTGGCAGAAGGTTTTGAGAGTTTGTATGTTAAACCAATGCTTGAACGACATAAACGGGGTGACTCAGGAAAGAGCAAATTGGAAATTCTCTAAGATATGGCGGGATTATTCAGCAAGATACGCGGACAACAAAAGGCGATAAAGATTCTGGAGCACGCGTTAGAAACAGGTAAGTGTGCACAAAGCTATTTGTTTTATGGACCTGCCGGGACAGGGAAGTTTACTACCGCACTTTATTTTGGAATGGCTCTTAACTGCTTAGACGAATCTGAAGCCCGTCCTTGTGGAGTATGCCTTTCCTGCAGAAAACTTATCAATTTCTCTCATCCCGATTTTATCTTTGTCTTTCCCTCACCCAATCTGGAAATGACCCCCGAAGGTGATGTCAAGAACGATAA
>JAIOTM010000426.1 GCA_021106755.1 Candidatus Cloacimonadota bacterium
CTCCCAATCCCGAAGAGCCGGAAGCTATTGCCCGTCTCGTTACAGAACTCGGCTTGCGTTATGTAGTAATTACTACTGTTACAAGAGACGATATTCCCGATGGCGGCGCGGCTCATTTTGTGAAGACAATCCAAGCTGTCAGGGCTACAAACAGTGTGTCTGTTGAAGTGCTAATATCTGACCTTCAAGGCGATGAATCTGCTCTGAGGACAATTCTTACAGCCACTCCGGATGTATTAAATCATAATATGGAAACAGTACGCAGACTGTATTCGGAAGTTCGACCCCAAGCCGACTACGACAGGTCGCTGGAACTTCTCGCGAGAGTACGTTCTTTTTGCCCGGAGATGATAACCAAGAGTGGAATTATGGTTGGGCTGGGTGAAACTCCCGAAGAAGTTACGACCTTAATGCGCGATTTACGCGATATTAATGTGAATATACTCACTATAGGACAGTATATCGCTCCGACCAGACAACATTATCCGGTAAGCGAGTATATCACGCCGGAACAGTTTGATAAATACCGGGATACCGGACTGAAACTTGGATTTTCTATGGTGATGTCTGGACCGTTAGTGAGAAGTTCTTATAATGCTGAAGAAGCTGAAAAACTTTTCAAAAGGAGGCAAGCGAAAATTTGAGTTAATTCCTTTTATAACCAAAAATCAAAGAAAGAGGTGGATTATGCAGATTACAATTACAGCACGTCATTTCGACCTGACCAACGCCATTCGTGACCGAGTCGAGTCATCTTGTGAGAAGTTGAGTAAATACTTCGACCAAATCATCCACATTAACATGATACTCTCGTTAGTAAAGAACAGAAATGTGGTCGAGATGACCCTTCACGCGTCTCACTTCAATCTGCAGAGCGAAGCTGAAGAAAACGATATGTACCTATCAGTGGATAACGCCATTGACAGGATGGAAGCTCAGTTGAAGAAACTGAAAGAAAAAGTGACCAATCATCAGAAACGGGCGATTAAAGACAACCCCATTTATGCCTACGCGAATATGTTCGAGCGCAAGAAAACCGCGGATCGGCGGCGTATGGTTAAAACAAAGCGGGTAATGGCTGAAACGATGTCTGTTCACGAGGCACTAGACAAATTCGAGAATATCAAGAAAGAATACCTGATTTTCCGTAATTTCGAAACAGATAGAATAAATGTGCTTGTCAAAAAAGACGACTTGCACTATAAATTGATTGAACCTTAGTAAACGCATAGCACGGGACGCCTATGAAGCAACTTCTACTTGAGGAATTATTTAACGCCAAGAAAAAAGATTTGGCGTTATCCCTGATTACAAAGCCTGAAACTCTGCAAAACGTGATTATCGATTCACAGCTTAACAGACCCGGTCTTGCTTTAGCAGGATATATCGACCGGTTTTCGTACCGACGGGTTCAAGTGCTGGGTGAGACAGAAATAAGTTATTTGCAGACGTTTAGTGATGATGAGTTATACAATCGGCTGAAGGCTGTCTTTGAGTACAGTATTCCTTGTTTCTTTATCACTAAGGGGCTGACTGTTCCACATCAGATGGAGTATCTTGCTAACGAGATGAATATCGCTATCTTGTCCAGCCGACTAACTTCAGAGCGTTTATTCAACACTCTTGGACGTTACCTGCGGGGTTATTTCGCACCAAAAAAATCAATACACGGCACTTTGATGGATGTCTTTGGATGTGGCGTTATGATAACTGGTGCCAGTGGAATCGGAAAGAGTGAATGTGCTCTTGATCTGGTAGAACGAGGACACCGCCTTATCGCGGATGACCTTGTAAAAATAATTCTCGACAACGATGTTCTCGAAGGCTCATCCGCGCGCGATGCGGGCTTTTTCATGGAAATACGTGGTGTCGGCCTTGTGGATATCGAACGTATGTTCGGTATCCAGGCCGTGCGCCAGTCTAAGCAAATAGAAATTCAGGTAGAGTTAATGGCTTGGCGTGATAACATGGATAACGAGCGTATTGGTCTGAAAGACAACTTTGCCAATATTCTCGGAGTGAATCTTCCTGTGATTTACCTTCCTGTTTCACCCGGAAAGAATGTGTCGGTTATTATCGAAGTGATTGCAATGAATCACATCCTGAAAACGTATGGTTATGATGCCGCCGAAGCTTTTACCCGTCGGTTGCAGGAAGAAATCAGAAGGAAAAGTAAATAACTTATGATAGAACATCGGATTACTATTACTAATGACCATGGACTTCATGCCAGACCGTGTACAATGATTGTGAAAGCGGCAATCAAATATCGATCAGATTTTCAGATTATTCTTGAATCGGAAGATATGTACATAAATGGGAAAAGTGTTTTAAGTATGTTGCAGCTTGCCGCTCCAAAAGGTACTGAACTTGTACTTAAAGCAGATGGTGTGGATGAAGAATACCTGATGGAAGAAATTGTTCGGATGTTTGAAGAAAATTTTGAAAAGGAAAAATTACAAGCATGATGCGAATTTTGACAGGGATAGGTGTATCTCCAGGCGTTGCTATTGGTAAAGCGTTTGTGCGCGAACCTCAGAAATTCAATGTCCAGTGTCGCCATATTGAGACTCACACAATTGAAGATGAGAAGAATCGCTTTTTTGACTCTATTAAAAAAACAGTGCAGGATATTGAGCACCTGATAACGACTCTCTCTTTTTCGATAGAAGATCAGGAAATATTAGAAACTCACAAGATGATTCTGCTTGATCCGGAACTTGAAATAAATGTGCTGGGAGAGATTGAAGCAGAATTAGTATGCCTTGAATTTGCTCTCTATAATTACTTTACCGGAGTAATTGATGTTTTCGATAACATGGAGAACGAGTATTTTTCGCAACGAGCTATTGATTTCAAAGAAGTTGCTCATCGTCTGCTTAATTATCTGTCCGGCGAAACAGATGCTTATATCGAAGAACTGAGCGGTGAACATATTTTGCTTATGGAAGAGATGCCACCCTCTAAAGTAACGGAATTTGCAGCCCATGATGTACCGGGAATATGTGCGGTGAAAGGTAGTAAGACATCACATAGCGCGATAATTGCCCGCTCTATCGGTATCCCAATGGTAATTGGTATCCCTAATCTGTTGAAAAAGGCTGTAGAAGGCGAAACAGTGATTGTGGACGGTAGAAACGGGTTGGTAATTTTCTCCCCAGACGAAGATACTCTGAAGAAATACAAAAAATACCGATGGCGACAGATAAAACATAAAGACGACCTCAAGTATCTTACAGGTAAACCCGCGATAACTCGAGATGGAGTCCGTATTAAAATTCTTAACAATATTGAATTTCCCAAAGAGTTAGATTTGATAAAACAGAATGGGGCGGATGGGGTTGGTCTTTTCCGCACAGAATTTCTCTACATAGATAAAAAAGAGCTTCCTGATGAAACTTTTCAATATAATATCTATCGGGAGATTGCCGAGAAGCTTCATCCGAATCCTCTTGTGATTCGTACTTTCGACCTGGGCGGAGACAAGCTATCGGGATTTCTTAACATCAAGCAGGAGCGAAATCCCAATCTTGGTTGTCGGGGAATCCGTCTCTCGCTACAATATACCGACATATTCAGAATCCAGCTTCGGGCAATACTGCGAGCTGCCGTATCTGGCAATATCAGCGTAATGTTTCCGATGATTACCGGGCTTGACGACTACCGGGCAGCGATGAAGATTCTGCGAAAGGTCAGAGCTGAATTGGTAGCTGAAGGGATTGAATGTTCAGAATCACTTTCGGTTGGTGTAATGATTGAAGTGCCTTCTGCCGCTATATTAGCTGACCAGCTTGCCAAAGAGTGCGATTTCTTCAGTATAGGCACTAACGACCTGATTCAGTACACCTTAGCAGTTGATAGGGACGCCGACAATGTAGCAAGATATTATAGCGGTTATCATCCTGCGGTGCTTCACCTTATTGAAATTACAGTAAACAGTGCGAAAAAAGCTAATATCCCTGTCTCAATATGCGGTGAAATGGCTTCGGAAAGAGACTTTATACCCTTCCTTATTGGTCTGGGAATCAGACAATTAAGCGTTTCGCCCAGTATGACGCTTATTACAAAAGAGCAGGTAATGAAGCTGGATAGTAACGCGCTCGCGGGGATTATCCCTGAGGTTAAATCCAGAGGAAGTATTACGGAAGAGCAGGAATATCTCAAGCAGTGGAGAACTGAACATGAGTATTAAAATTGATGTGACCAATCTATTACATTCAAAGCGTATGCCGGGCGGAATTCCTCTCAGCAATTTGGAAGCGGCTCAAGAAGTTTGTAGCATTGCTCATCAGGCAATTATGGACGACCGGCTAGTGCATCCGCTTGGATTTTATGAGCTTCCCGATCAGGATACAACGCAAATCAAAGCATTCGCGGCAGAGGCTCGGCAAAAATTCGATGATTTTGTAGTGCTGGGAATTGGCGGTTCCGCTCTTGGGAACATTGCCCTTAACTCCGCGCTGAAAACGACCAGAAATCTGGATAAACGCCTGTTTGTCGCCGATAATGTCGATCCACATCTGCTGGGACATATTTTATCTGAAATAAACTTAGAACGAACATTGTTTAATGTGATTACTAAATCAGGTACTACCGCGGAAACCATGAGTGTTTTTCTTATCATCCGCAAGTTGTTAGAAGAGAAGTTCCCCAACGATTTTCGCTCCCGGATGGTTATTACCACCGACAGGGAGAAAGGTTTTTTAAGGAAAATGGTAAACGACGAAGGTTACTCTGACTTTGTTGTTCCAGATAACGTTGGTGGCAGATTCTCTATTTTTACAGATGTGGGACTGCTCTCTTCGGCGTTTCTCGGAATTGATATTGATGCCCTGTTGGCTGGGGCTGCGGCTATGCGAAAACGTTGCCTTAACCCCGCCATTATGGAAAATCCCGCTTATATGATGGGATTATTATCCCATCTCTTTATGAAGAAAGGCTACAATATCTCGGTGA
>JAIOTM010000007.1 GCA_021106755.1 Candidatus Cloacimonadota bacterium
GGAAGCAACTACTTCGAGCGAGTAACCTACCGATTGGAACCTGTGCCCGGTGGAGTCAATCTGATTATCCGTGTGGTGGAAAAGACAACCAATTTCTTCAAGGTTGGTCTCAACTATAACAGCGAAATGAACGCGGCACTATTGCTCAACGCGACCTTACGCAACGTTCTTATCGAAGGTTCCCGTATCTCATTGGATTTGCGACTTGGTAACAATCTGAATACTGATTTGACCTGGATTATTCACACAGGTCTTAAACCCGGCTTCGCGATTAAAGACTATCATCGATTTAACCGTCTGGATGTTTACGCGTATGATTACGATGGCAACAAACTCGCTGAGTTCGATTTCAGTCAGCATGTCTTCGGGTTGGAAATAATGACCACTTATGCTAACAGTTTCTGTCTTAGTACGGGAATGGAATTGGAGTTAAATACTCTCAAAAATACAATTTCTCCGGCAATATGGAACTCGCCGGATGAAGAACATAATAATCTTCTATCTTACCTTATAGAATTTAATCTGGATATGTTAGACAAAAGCGTTTACCCGCTCTCAGGAGTTAAGCTACACCTACTCAGTCGATATATCACTCAAGAAGTTGTTGAGCAAGATGGTTACTCGCCATTCTTTCGCTTTTTTGTGGAATATCATGAGCGGTTGCGACTCAATCCCTGGTGGTCAACTTACTTCAAGTTCTGGGGTGCTTCGGTGCAGACAGAGAAGGAAATAACTACAGATAAAATCGTCTATCTTGGCAGTCAAACGGTTAAAGGATCGGAGAATATACCTTTTTTGGGTTTAGAATTTATGGAACTAAGTGCAAGGCACGGTGCTACGGCACTGGTAGGTGCTCAGTATGAATTCTTTCCCAACTGGTTTTTGTTGTATGAATTCAATGTTGGAAAGGTCAGCAATAAGCTGGAGTACCTTTTCAGGGATATAAGCTACACTAACAGTAAAGATGTTAATGATATAAACAACCAGCAACTACTTAAAGAACGCTACGTCTATGGCGGTGGACTTACAATTGGTACCGAATCGCCCATCGGACCAATTGAAGTAACCCTCACCCGAAACAGCCGCGACAGCGACCTGAATTTTTATTTTTCTGTGGGCTATCAATTCTAGGAGATTGTATGTATAAGGTAATAACGATTTTATTTCTCTCACTGCTTTTTTTCGGTTGTGGCAGAAAAGACAGTGGAAGAACAGTATCTATGGAACTCGGAGCAAGAATGCAGATAATCTGGCAGGAGACGAGTATTAATCCAGGTACGTTGATAGATAGTCTCAGAGCTTTATCCGAAACCGACGGAATTCCTATTATCGAGTACAGTTCCACTGATAGCGTCATGTCTAAGTATCTTAACTTCACCTCTTTGAACATGAGAAAACATGGTCTTCAGAAATTGATTTTGCATCATGGGGGAGATACCTTTCCCTTAATTATCCAACCAGAAAATCTTACAGACAAATCTGTGAAACAAATCCAGCAATTGGCAATTGTTTATGCTGACCCGGATGCTACTTTGTTCTTACGGGCAACATCTAAGCATCCTCTCCAGCCCTTCGAGTTGAAAAACCTGAAAAAAGTTCTTAGCAAAGGGATTGCCGTGCAACCAGATCTGGGCGTGGCGATTGATCACTCTAACCAGTTAAAGTACGGTAGATTGATAGAATTGATAAAAACTATTCAGTCGGCGGGAGTGAAATACATTGTATTTCCATCTTACCATGCTTTTCTGTGGTTAGACTCGAATTACAAAAGTGCTGGTGTGGAAGAAATTGAAAAATCACTTTTCCAGATACCAGTTACGAGTTTTTCTCGCTTAAAAGACGAGCTTGCCAACCCGAAGAAATATGAAGGAAAATCTTTCCAGACAATTGAGATTAACATCAAACGGTGAAGAGAGAAAAAGTTTATCCTGAAAAATTCTGCATTCGTTGGCGTGACAATGAATTAATTACTATCCACTTCCTCAAGAAGTCCACACTCCACCATTCTCTGTACATAGCCGGAAATTGAATAAAAGGAAAACGGTAGCGAATAGAGAAGTCCATAGCCCAGAGTGAGAAGCCCCACCACGTTAGCACATGTCAATATCACAGCGAGAAAAAACTGTTGCCAGCGCGTATTTTTACCTGCTTTATAAGCTATCATAATAGCTTGCCAGGGGTTAACGCCATACTTAGCAATCAGAACTGGTGCGGGTAAAATAACCGCAATCCAGTATAACACCATAACTAAGCGAACAAGGTGCAAAATAGGATCATACACCAGCGAGTAAAGGGGTTCGCCAGTACATACCACCTTGAGCACAAAAAAGTACACGATGCTGATAGCAACAAAACCAAGATAAGATGGATAGTAGCGCAGGCTTTTTACATACGCCGAAATCGAAAATGTATCATTCGGTAAAGAAAATGGCACTAACGCGAAAGGTGTTAACACTAATAATGCCATGTTATTAAGCCAGTAGTTCGAACGGGTGAACCACGCGACAACACCCAGTGGTAGAAGTATCACGAGAATAAAAAACACCGAAAACCTGAAAGATTTATCAATTTTTCGGAATCGTTTCCAATCGGAGGTTATCTCCTGCCGCGCGGACAGATTGTGTTCAATAAAGTCTGTTTCTGTGCCACAGTGTGGACAGAAGAACTCGCTTCCGAGTACGGTACTGCACTTCCAGCATTTTATGCTGTTTGTTTGCTTATCAGATTGCTTACTTTGTTTCTTTGCCATAATGATAATCCAGTATTTTAACGCGTTTTCCTGTCAATTGTTTTGTTTTTTCTTGCATCCCCCGAAAAATTTTCTAATGAGTGACGACTTTCCTTTTTTTGGGTTCCGATTTTATTGTTTCAAGCTGATAAACTGATGGTAATTTTCTACGAAACTCTCCCTCTAAAGACCCGACTGGTTACAGTCTTGCACCCTCTCTTTCTCAAAGTGAGGGACTTGAGAGTGGACTGTCACAGTCTGCCGATTCAGGCTATTAATTAACATGGAAAACATCTTTGTCTGCCTTTAATCAACACATCTAATCGCGTAGCATTTCTTTAAATACTTTGGGATAATATTCTGAAAATTTTGAAGCTTCAAAATGTGAGTGCTTCGTTGGGTAAGAATCATCAAATTTCATTGTTCGCAGGAAAATGCTGGATTTTACACGGTCATCGTTGAAATAATGTATCCCTTTCATCACATTTTCCCATTTACCCATAGTTCTGTGGTTTCCTTTGGCGGGTCGTTCGTATATTCTATCAATCTGATTTAACAACGAACCTGTTCCTCTAAGTCCAAACCATTTGGTTTCCAGATTTTCTGCGGCAGGATGAAGTGAATAGCTGTAAAACTTCGTAGATTTATGCTTTGTCAGATAGGGAATTACAGCATTCTGGAAATCCTTAATCGAACATCCCGCGGCTAAATAGATTATCTTAGATAACTCAATATCTGGATGTTGAGACAGAATATTATTGGCAATAAATGCTCCCATACTATAAGCAACGAGAACTATTTTCTTATCTTTATTATTATTCTGATATTCAGTCAGAGCTTGTGCAAACGTATCTAATCCCTTTTCCCTGTTTGCTGAAAGTACTTCAATTCTTAGTTTCATAACATCCCATGCGGGAGAACCGGTTGCTTCCAGAAATGGTGCAGCAATTAATCCCCAAGGCAATTTCAGTAATCCAGCTATTCCGTACCCAAATTTTAGTTTCCCGGAGCGTGTATCAAAGTCTTCAGTGAGTTCAGTAATATCACCAAATCCCTGAATATTAATTTTCCAGTGCGATTTGTCTGGATTGAAAGTAACACCTTTGAAATACGATTCGCGTTGATACCACCAGGTTAAGGGAGTAAAAACAATTCCCCTCGCTAAATCGTAAATAAGAATAAACGGAGAAGTAAGTGGTCCGGCAACAGGTCTGTATTTATCCTGTCTTAGAAAAAACAGATGATCTTTGTAGGTTGACCAGAAACCTGAACGCCAGTGGATAAAAACAGGCGTGTAATTCTTCGGAAGTGTTTCGGTAAGTTTTGCCGCGTCTTTGTTGCACTTATTTGTACTCTTTAACCCTCCGTGAATATAGATGAAAATAGTATCATTTTTTGTTGTTAAAACAGAATCTATATACTTTTGAAAGTCCGCTTCGCTGTTAAACACAATCCCATTTTCCGGGTTAACAGCTTCTCCACTCTTATCTATTTGAATAACACGGTATTGGGGAGGTTTGACTGTGCAACCAATAAACAATAACGTGCAGAATAATGATATTAGAAACTTATTCATTGGTCTTGCCATTCGATTAGAATCGTACATTATACATCCTTACCACACAGTATGTTGATACAGCTATTTGAAAAGTTGATATGAACAATAAATTAACTGCAAAAACACGCGTTGCTCTGAAGTAAACATGGAAAACATAAAAAAACTAACTTGCATGGTGTCAATATATTCAGACCAAATTTTATGCACATATTTCAGACTGCTCTAAGTTGCAAATCAGGTAAAATATTTTACAATGCAATTTTCCTGACGCCTTTATTCACAGACAACATCTATAATGTTATTAAATATGCGTTAGCATGTAGTAAGAAAGGATGAAAATGAACTGGAGCTTCAATCTCATTACAATTTCTGATAAACGAATGCCTGAATAGAGAAATCAAGTAGTTGCTTATATTCAGCTAATTCCATCTTAGTAAACCGTCGGGATAATTAATTTGACAAGTGCAGGGGCAAAGGTTATTCAGTTCTGTTTATCAAAACTGGATTGGAAAAAAATGAGAGAGACCTTCAAGTTTATACTGCCTATGCTGAAAAAGAGTGCCTGGCGCATAGCTTTGGGAGTATTTATTATCTTTCTCGTGAACGCGGTTCAGCTCATAATTCCGCTCATTGTTAAATATGTTGTCGATAATCTCTGGAAGGCAACAATTACTCCAAAGGGATTAGTCTGGATTGCCCTGATTATTATAGGGATGGCAGTTCTCGTTTACTTGTTCAAATACTTGTGGCGCATGATTCTCATTGGTAATGCCTGGATTCTCGAACGCGATTTACGGCAGTTTTACTACGACCACCTTCTCTCATTATCTCAGAACTATTTTAACACGGCAAAAACGGGCGATTTAATGGCTCGTGCCACTAACGACCTGAACGCTGTGCGGATGCTCTTTGGTTTTGGTTTCATTGCTTTTGCCGATACATTGTTTCTGTCGATAACTTCGTTGTTTTTCATGGTTAACATCAACCTTCGGTTGACCCTGTACGCGATTATTCCCCTT
>JAIOTM010000245.1 GCA_021106755.1 Candidatus Cloacimonadota bacterium
AGCAGTAAAGGCCCGATTATTTTCATCGACTCCTTCCATCAACACACGAGCGCCAATCTTTACGCTTGGAAATTCTCCAGCTAAAAGTCCTACTGTCACCAACAGGACTAACACCAAAACGACTGTCCTTTTCATGTAACCTCCATTGTTTCTTGTACTTTGTTTTTATTCACCACTATAACGATTCTTTTTTATTAACGACTCCGCACTATGTCAAGAAGATTTTCTGACTTATTCATCAATAAATCATTTTTTTTGAATAAACGCGAAATCCCAGAGATTCAATCGAAGCAGGAACTTCAATAACTCCCGATACTTACACGCCTATCTAACAAATATCTCAGTTTGGTGTACTCACTGATAATTTTTTCTCAGTTATACAGATAACAGTTATTATTCTGTTGTCTTGTTTCGACACAGCTTGCAAACTTTTATAGTATCTTCACCCTTTTTTGCTTCCCACATCAGCTTTACAGCTTTGCGTCCACACATAGGGCATACACCGCGCGAGCGATTGGGCATAGCCCACAAGCCTTTTCCGCGATTATTCTTCGCCATTGGTTACTCCTTGTATTTTTTAGAATGTCATTTCTCTTTGCACACTGACCGCGTCAAGAAAAATCACCTATGGTTGAATGCGATATATCATCCGCGGAAATGGTATTGTCTCGCGAATATGTTGCACTCCGGAAATCCAGGCGACTGTTCGCTCCAGACCGATACCAAAACCACTATGGGGTACACTACCGTATTTGCGTAAGTCTAAGTACCATTGGTTTTCTTCGACAGGCAGATTTTGTGCCTTGATACGACCAAGCAGAATATCGTAATCATCCTCTCTCTGAGAACCTCCGATAATCTCGCCAAAGCCTTCTGTAGAGATTAAATCCGAGCCTAACACCAAATCATCATCTTCGGGGTCCCGCTTCATATAGAAGGCTTTTATCTCCTTGGGCCACTTCTCTATAAACACAGGTACTGCTGAACCTTCTGTAAGCATCTCCTCTTCCCGCGCGCCAAAATCATCACCATACCTGATGTCAGAGCCTTTATTTTGAAGCTGTTCAATTGCTTCTTCATATGTGATGATTGGAAAAGGAGCGTCCATTTTCGCCAGTTTCCCGGTATCGCGTTCAAGTATCTCCAATTCTATCTGATTTTCTGTCAGGGCTTTGCAGATTACGTAGCGAATCAAGCTTTCCTGTATCCGCATGTTCTCCTCATGTTCCACAAAGGCAGCTTCAGCATCCATCATCCAGAATTCGGTGAGATGTTTGCGGGTTTTAGATTTCTCTGCCCGGAAGACCGGACCGAAGTCATATACTCGCCCCAGACTCATTATGCCAGCCTCAAGGTAGAGTTGCCCCGATTGCGACAGATAAGCGTTACCCAAATCAAAGTAGGGTACTTCAAACAGAGTCGTAGTTCCTTCACAGGCACTCGGCGTGAAGATAGGTGAATCAAAACGAATGAATCCTTCTTTATGAAGATACTCCTGAATCCCTGTATATACAGTATGCCGAATACGCAACACTGCCCACTGTTTACGGGAACGTAGCCACAGATGGCGATTAGACAGAAGGAAATCCACACCATGTTCTTTTTTGGTGATGGGATATTCTTCGGCTACCTGTACAATTTCAATCTCGTTTATATCTAACTCGAAAACATCCGGTTTTTTGGGATGCTCTTGGGGTATGCCGGTAACAATCACCGATGATTCCATCGTAAGTGACTTGATAACAGCGAATTTTTCTTCACCGAGAGAAGGTTTGAAGGCTATTGCCTGAATTTCCGCGGTTCCGTCCCGCAGAATAATGAAAATGAGTTTGCCGCTGGAACGGGTGTTCCTTACCCAGCCCCGCAAGGCTATTTCTTCGCCGATATGTGCTTTACAGTCTTTTATTGCTATATGTTTCATTATTGCTCCATTGAATTTATCTTATATAGAAGGTTTATTATATCCGGGTCGTTTTCATACATTCCATAATCTGAAACGCGACTCGTAGCGCCCGGGTTCCCGCCACGCCGTCCACAATGGGGTTCAAATCTGCCGAAATCGCGGCAATAAACGCTTCAAGCTCATAAGTCAGCGCGTCTTTGCTGTGATGAACGGCAGTGAGTTCCTTCATATCCACAAAATCTTCAATCTTCATATTTTTTTTATTAAATACATACTTTGCCATAATTTTCGCGAAATTTGCCGATTTACGCAGGATTTGCACCTTCTTATCTTTGAAATCCATTGAGATGTAAGCATCTCGCTGGAATAATCGCAACTTTCACTCCTGTTTCAGGGCTACTCTGCTCGAAGTAACATTGGCGATAGCACCGTTAGCGAATTCGACTCGGGCGTTGGCAATATCTATGCTGTCGGTAAGTATGCTTACTCCGCTGGCACGAATATCCACAAGCTCGCTCTTAACAAAGGCGAGAATCAGGTCAATATCGTGAATCATCAGATCAAGCACAACCGGTACATCGCTTCCACGGGGACTGAATGGTGCTAACCGATGAGATTCTATAAACATTGGGTTGTTAATGAACGGTTCGGCATCAAGAACTATAGGATTGAATCGCTCTATATGTCCTACCTGCAATTTCAATTTTCGCTCGGTGGCAATTTTCAAAAGCTCCTCTGCCTGCTCCAGTTCCGATGCTATCGGTTTCTCAATAAAGGTATGTTTGCCTTTTTCCAGTGCTTTTTTCCCAAGCTCGTAGTGATACGTTGTAGTAACCGAAATATCTATTGCTTCAACCACGTTGAGAAGTTCTTCGTAGCTATCGAAAGCCTTCGTGTTGTTTTTTCCGGCAATCTCGCGACACCGCTTTTTATCGACATCGTAAACACCTACAAGCGTACAACCTTCCATTTCGTTTAATACGCGGGCATGGTGCTGACCCAAATGCCCAACTCCGGCAACTCCGATTTTTATCATTTTTTGAATCCTTTTTCAATAATTTCTTTGCCTGTTTGCAAGGCTTTATCCATAATATCTGTTGCTTTTTCAATATCATCTGGAGCACCTGTGTTTGGGGCAATCAGAACATTCCGCACATCAAACCCGATATAATTCAGGGCAGCTTCTGTATGCTTGATATAGTCTGAAAATATATCTTCCGACTCTGCCCCCTGAGTGAAAGCAAGAACCAGCTTTTTGCCTTCATAGGTTTTGTCCCCTTTTCCATACAGTGCAAATAGACGATCCATGAATATCTTTGTCTGCCCCGACATCTGGAAAATATAGATTGGAGACCCAAGCACAATGACATCTGCTTCTTTGATGGCGGCATACAGCTTCCCCATATCGTCCTTTGTGGCACAACCATCATTAGTTCGGCAGTACATACACGCCTGACAGCCAGCAATATCCATACTGTTCAGATGAAACATTTCTGTCTCGGCAGAAGCTGAGGAGCAACCTTCCAGCACTTTGCCAATTAGTCGGGCTGTGTTTCCATTTATACGCGGACTACCATTAATACCTAAAGCTTTCATGGGAATCTCCTTTGTAAAGTGAATTTTGCCGCTTCCTGTTTCGTGTCAAGAAAAAGCAGTCTTTCGATTTTCTCTTGATTACGTTCCAAAAGCATTTCGCGGAAACTACCGACAATCGTAAATCCTAATTGCCTGTAACATGCAATAGCCGCCTGATTATCCTTTGCTACATTCAATCCTACTAATATTTTCTGTTGCTATTTGTTATTTCGGAAGTATTGTCCCCTCTCTCTTGACAAATTCTCATGGAAAACTAAACAGGAAAATGGCGGTATAATGCAAAAGTTTCTAAAACAGATAAAGGCACTTCAAATCAGGCAAAACGTGGTAATTGCACTCCGGTTTGCTTTGTTGTTGTGGATGCTGATGCTGATTGTGTTCATTATGTTTTTTAGTGTACACACAATACATTATTTGAAACTGGCAAGCATCCCCCCTATGGCACTCTTTTTTTTCGCGCTGACTCTTAAAATAATGTTAGCTTTGCTGACTTTGTATTTGGTGTTGCAAGCTAATAAAAACATGTTGAACTTATCGGAAGCTGCCACTTACCTTGATAATTACAATCAGGATGAAACTGAGACATATCTGAACGCTCTGGAGCTTTATGAGCAGGAGAAAGATAATCCTATAATCGGCAAAATCCTTGAGCAGGCAAACGCTTATTCCTCTCAGCAAGAGATTCAAACAGACAACTCCCGCCTTAAGCGGTTATTACTGCCAGTGTTGCTACTTACGCTGGGAATAGCTGTGTTGGCTATAGTAGCTTTCCGCCCGGTTATGGCGGCTTGGGATATGTTTTCGTTGAAGCAAATCCCCGAACCGATACATCAAACCCAATTGCATGTATCCCCTGCCGACACAACAGTAATACGCAACAGCAATCTCCGCGTCAGGGTTATTAACCCGGAGCCGTTTGTCGCTCATACGCTCCATTTCAGACCGGATGATCTCTGGCGAACGAGAGAGATGCCAGAAGCTGAGTTGACATTTCATCAATTAGATTTTTCCTTCGATTATTATGTGACCACGAAGTGGGGCGTCTCAGACACTTTCAGGGTGGAGGTCTTTGAGCTTCCGGCAGTTACCGGGCTACGGCTCAGATACGATTTCCCTATTCATACCGGGCTTCCCACCGAAACAGAGGAACCATCGGACGGTTTTGTTAAAGCACTGCAAAATACTCGTGTGAAACTGGATATGGAAGCCAATAATCCTATCCGGTACGCCCGCATCGCTTTTCGTTCCGGGATAACGGACACATTAACACGAACTGGCAGAAACGCTTTTACAACTTCGTTTGTAGTAACAAGAAATGACTCCTATAAATTGCTTCTTGAAGATATTCTCGGCAACACATCAGCTACCGCTGAAAAACCTGTAGATATGATAACCGATAAGAAACCGGAAGTAGCTATCGCCTATCCCGGCAGGGACACCACGTTAACGCAAAATCTGCTGACTCCGCTCCGGTTTATCGCGTCTGACGATTGGGGGTTGAAGAAACTTGTTCTATGCTACCGGGTTAATGACGCAGAAGAAAACGCAAAAACCGTTCTGAAATCAATCCCTTCAAACCCGTTGCAAACAGACTATATATTCAATCTGATTGGCGTTAATCTGATTCCCGGTGACAGAGTTACTTACTGGGCGGAAGTAACTGACAACGCCCCTCAGCGACAAATCGGTATCAGCAGAAGCTTTGTGCTACGCCTGCCTTCTATTGAGGAAATTTATCAGGAAATTTCTCAGATAGAGGAACAGAAGCAGGGCGACTTGAAAGACCAGCTCAAACGGGCGGAGGAGTTATCCGAACAGTTTGAAGAAAAGCGTCGCGAACTGATGCGAAAAGATAACATCGACTGGGAGGATAAGAAACAGTTAGAGGAGTTTACCGAACAGCAAAAAAAGCTCGTTGAGGAAGCGGAGCAGGTTGCCAACGATTACGAAGAACTTATCCGCAAATTAGAGAAAAACGAAGCACTTTCTCAGGAAACACTGGAAAAAATGGAGCGTATCCGCGAACTTATGGAAGATATTGCCTCCGAAGATATGCAGGAAGCAATCGAAAAGATGCAGGAAGCTTTGGAAAAGTTAGATGAAAACACTTTGAAACAAGCTATGGAAAATTTCAAATTTTCTATGGAAGAATATATGGAAAAATTGGAACGCACTATAGATTTACTGGAAGATATCAAGAAAGAACAAGCCCTGCAAAAAGCCGCGGAAATTGCCGAAGAAATGCGGGAAATGCAGGAGAACCTCAACGAGAAAACCGAAGCAGGTGAACAGGATAACGAATCACTCGCGGCAGAACAGGACAGGATTTCCGAGAAACTGAAATCGCTGGAAGAACAGCTTGCCGAAGCACAATCTATGATGACCGACCCCGAAGACAGTGCTCTTCAAGAGCAGATGGAGCAATTTTCACAGGAGATGCAGGAAAGTGGCTTAAAGGAAGATATGCAGGAAAGCAGCAACCAACTGCAACAGAATCAAAAAGCAGAGGCAATGGAAGCACAGGAGCAAGCTCTCAGCAAGATGAAATCTATGTCCAAATCACTCAAAAATATGCAGCAAAGTATGTCCGGCGGTATGCAGGCAAATCTTGGCACTGTTTTCGAAGACGCAATCCAGAGATTACTCTTTATCAGCAAGTTACACGAGGAGTTGGAGTTTCGCTATTCCGGCGACCCGTTTGAAGTAATGCCCAATCACCTTGCTAATCTGGAAAGTATCGACCTGACAATAGCCAATCTTTTTGTGGAACCGCAGGTTGCCTTATTCATTCATCCAAAATTTTCATACGATTTACAAAAGACCCGGGCACACTATCGGCTGATGTTACAGGAAATTAACGACAATCGTGCTACAAATATGATTAAGTATTCAGGCGTAATCCGCGAAGGTATTAACCTACTGATTTACGATTTGTATCAATCTATGCAGAATATGAGTTCCAGCATGAGTTCCGGTGGTGGAATGCAATCTATGATGCAGATGCTTCAGCAGATGTCGCAGGAGCAGATGGCAATGAATATGCTCACCCAGCAGATGATGCAACAAATGGGACAGCAAGGAATTACAAGCGATTTACGTGGACAAATGCAACGTCTTGCCGCAAGCGAAGACCAACTCGCGGAGAATCTCAGGCGTACTCTGCAAAACAATCCTGATGCCAGAGAACAAAGCGGAACCCTCCAGAAAACATTAGATGAGTTAGAGCAATTATCTAAGGAAATCCGCCGCAACCGGATTGACAACTCCACCCTCAAGCGACAGGAACGTATCCTCTCACGTCTGTTAGATGCTCAGAACTCCATTAACAAGCGGGAATATTCTAAAAAACGCAAAGCGGAGACAGCACCTGAACAGGCATGGCAAATACCCGAAACTGTAACAAAAGAATTTGACAAACTACGCCGCGAAGCTCTCTTAGATGAAGATAGCCATAACCTGCCCCGCGCGTATTTAGAGATTGTACGGGAGTATTTAAGAAAAATGAACGAAAAGGCGAACCAATAATGATGAGACGATTTGCAGTCAGCGTTCTGCTTATAAGTATAGGGATATTTCTCTTAACAGCGGCTACAGACCGCCGCTCTCTGATGATGAGACAAGCCCGTAATCTGGAGACAGCAAGTCGCTATTCCGATGCCAGAGAAGTTTATCGGGAGTTGTTGCGGCTACATCCTGGATACTTCAATGCGTTAGAAAAACTTGTTACCAATTTACTGCGCGAAAACCTTACCGATGAAGCCGAAGAAGAGATTACAAAATTCAAGGGAAAAATAATCCCTGAACAACGCACGCGACTTCAAGTTCTGGTACTTCTTCGTTAGCAGGAATTTGACAGGGCTAGCAGAGTTACTTTTCGCCTGTTAGATAGCAAACCCAATGACCGCAACCTGCACAACCAGTTCGCTAATATGTTTTTTGCCGGGATGCAATATGATACTGCTGTAAAAATATATAAGAAAATCCGCAAGGCTACTAACAATCCATCCTTATATTCCCAGCAGATAGCCAACATCTATTTTGCTGACAGCCGTTTTGAGGACGCGCTTGAAGAGTGGCTTTTTCTGCTCTCTACTAACAAGAGTTTCCTCCATTATGTCAACCGTCAGCTTAAAACGGTTTTAGGGCAGGACCCCGGCTTTATTTCCAAAATAAAAATCTGGTGCGACATCCCTGCCGATAAACAAAAATCAGAACTTTATGCCAGGTCTCTCGAAATAGTCGAAAACTACGAGCAGGCAATGGACATCTATGCCCGCCTCTCTCCCCAGAAACTAATGGCATTCGCCTCCAGTCGAATAAACAAAGGTGATTTAACACTTGGGCTGACTGCTTACCACCGTTATCTTCAGCTGAAGATTGATGAGCAAAGCCGGATTGCTGTTCAAATGAGCATTGCCCGGATATACTTAAAACAAAGCGAAATAAGTAAGGCAGAAGCACTTTTAGACACACTTCTGAATATTACTGAAGGAAAAGCCAGTTCACAGGTAAAATACGCTGATATTGAAGCACGCCGAATGCTGGCGGAAATCGCAATCCGCAAGCGGGAACCCGAAGAAAAGGTTGTTGAGTTGCTTAATCAAGCTCTCAGTTTAACTCGAAACGCGCAACAACGGAAAGTCATTTACCTCGAACTCGTCCACTATTACATGTACAGTGGATACTACGATAAAGCCACCCAAACGCTGGGAAAAGTACGCCGTCAGCAAAAAAGAAACGCTCCTCTATCGCATGAACTCCGTTTGTTTGATTACTACTTGTCGATTCTGCGGGGAGAAATTGAAATCGCGGACAGTCTTCTGAATGAAATTGTACTAAGTTCACCAGGGCATTTCGACTTAAATGAAATTTTACGTATCTCGTTTTATACTCAGGATATGAGCGAGCAAGCTCTGCACTTCTTCCTTACAGGTTGGCGGCTTGGTGGTTTGTTCAGGTATAGCGAAGC
>JAIOTM010000006.1 GCA_021106755.1 Candidatus Cloacimonadota bacterium
CAGGGAGCACAATATGTAGGGATGGGCATGGAATTCATCAACGCCAATCCCGAATTAAGCAGAATTCTGGCTAATTTTGATACTAAGCACAACACACGTCTTTTATCTATTATGAAAGATGGTCCCGAAGAAGCACTCAAAGAGACACGCTTCACTCAGCCAGCGATTCTCTTCCATAGTTATGCCGCTATGAAAGCATTACAGAAGGAGATAAATATCACTCCGGTTATGGTTGCCGGTCACTCACTCGGAGAATTTTCCGCGCTTGTAGCCAACGGGGTTCTCAGCGTGGAAGACGCTTTGCATTTAGTTCATCGGCGGGGTGAGTTTATGATTAAAGCTGTTGATGGACAACCATTTGCCATGGCTGCTATTGTTAAGCTTTCTTTTGAACGGGTTAAAGATATCTTCGAAGAAGCTTCCGATGCCGGACTGGTTATTGCCGCTAATTTTAACACACCAATTCAAACTGTAATTTCCGGCTCAGAGGCTGGAGTAGAAAAAGCCTGTGAAATAGCGAGAAAAGAGACCAGACGGGTTGTACCACTTGCTGTGGGTGGTCCGTTCCATACTCCCCTTATAGAAAAAGCTGGAAAGTGGCTACGTGAAGAAATAGATCAGGTAAATTTTAATCCCACTGATATTCCAGTGATAGCAAACGTTGACGCGAAAGCCTATACAGATGTTAATCATATAAAAGATAATCTTCAGAAGCAGGTAACATCTTCCGTACTCTGGTTAGATTCTGTAAAGTTTATGATTGACAGCAAGATAGATGCTTTTGTAGAGTTCGGTCCAAAAAAAGTACTTGCCGGAATGATAAAAAAAATAGACTCAAACGCGAAAGTTTATAGTGTTGAATCACCTGAAGACATTGCAATCGTTAAAGAAGGATTGTTATCATGATAAAACGTCTTGAAAACAAAGTTGCCGTTATTACAGGCGCAGCTAGAGGTATCGGTTTTGGGATAGCGGAGAAATATGCTGTCGAAGGTGCTTTTGTTGTGCTTATAGATCTGAAACAGGAAGATGTTGACATAGCAGTTGAGAAACTTACTGCCGCTGGACACAATGCCGCGGGTTACGAAGGAAACGTAGCCAACAGCGAAGCTATCACAACCGTTTTTAAGACAATTCTGAAGAATCATAATCAGATTGATATTCTTGTCAACAACGCGGGAATTACCCGTGACAATCTGTTGATGAGGATGAAAGAATCTGACTGGGATGCCGTGATTAATGTCAATCTCAAGGGAACTTTTAACTGCACTCAGCAGGTTCTACGTCCCATGATGAAGAAACGAAGCGGAGCGATTATCAATGTCGCCTCGGTAATCGGTTTAATGGGAAACGCGGGACAGGCTAATTACGCCGCGTCTAAGGCAGGGATTATCGCTTTAACCAAGTCAACCGCCAAAGAGATGGCACGGCGGGGTATCCGCTGTAACGCCATAGCTCCCGGATTTATTGAAACCGACATGACCAGACTCCCCGAAGATGTCATTAAAACATACGCTGAAGCAATTCCGCTCTTCCGCATGGGTAGCATCGAAGATGTTGCCAACCTTTGCCTGTTCCTCGCTTCCGACGAAGCTTCGTATATTACGGGACAGACAATCCAGGTGGATGGCGGACTGATAATGTAAATATTCAAAAACATAAGGAGGAACAAATGGACATAGCAGCAAAAGTTAGAGAGATTATCGTTCGCGAAATGGATGTTAATGAGAGCGAAGTAACCGATAAGGCTAAATTTATCGAAGACCTCGGAGCAGATTCTCTTGATCAGGTTGAACTGATTATGGAATTTGAAAAGGAATTCGATTTGGAAATTGAAGACACTGACGCGGAAAAACTGACTACTGTCGGTGCAGCTATCACCTTCCTGAAATCCAAACTTGAAAAGTAAATAGTTTTTGCTCAACCCGTACATCTGTCGGGTTGAGCACTTTACTATCTAATGAGCGAGGCTATATGAAAAGAAGAGTCGTTATTACCGGACTCGGTACAATTAACGCCGTTGGAAACAATGTTGAAACAACCTGGGCAAATCTGGTAGCGGGAAAATGTGGAATCGGTTTGATTACCCACTTTGATACAGAAGGTTATGCCGCTAAAATAGCTGGCGAAGTAAAGAATTTTGATTTTAATGCATATTTCGACCGTAAACAGCTGAAGAAACTTGATCTGTTTACTCAATACGCGTTAATCTCCACTGATGAAGCAATTGCCGACGCGGAGCTTACCGAAGACAATTACGACCCCGAACGTGCTGGTGTAATTTATTCAGCCGGAATCGGTGGACAAAATACTTTCGAGAATGAAGCAATCAATTTGCATCTCAACGGTCCCCGGCGGGTCAGTCCGTTCTTTATTCCCAAGATGGTAGGAAATATAGCTTCGGCTCACATCGCTATCAAGCATAATTTCAAGGGAATTAACTTTATCACAGTTTCTGCCTGCGCTTCTGCCCAGCATGGAATAGGTACAGCATTTCGCTCAATCCAGTACGGTGATGCCGATATAATTATTGCTGGTGGAACCGAAGCTGCTGTTTCTCCACTCGCGGTAGCTGGCTTCTGTGCGATGAAAGCCCTATCCACCCGAAATGATGAGCCAGAAAAATCATCCCGTCCATTCGACGCGGAACGTGATGGCTTTGTTATGTCGGAGGGAAGCGGTACACTTATTCTTGAAGAACTGGAACACGCCAAAAAACGCGGCGCGCATATCTACGCTGAATTAGTTGGCTATGGTGCCACTTGTGACGCGTTTCACATTACAGCACCTGCCGAAAACGGTGAAGGTAGTGCCAGAGCAATGGCAATTGCGATTAAAGACGCTGGCATTACACCTGCTGATGTTGACTATATCAACGCGCACGGTACTTCCACACCACTCAACGACAAAAACGAAACAGCGGCTATCCGCACTATTTTCGGTGAATACGCATATACGATTAACATCTCATCATCAAAATCAATGACCGGGCACACATTGGGAGCCGCCGCGGGTATCGAAGCTATTGTCTGTTGCAAGACTATTGAAAGCGGTGTGATTCATCCTACAATCAACCAAACCTCGCCCGATCCTGATTGCGATTTGAATTATACGCCTAACACTGCTGTTAAAAAACAAGTACGCTACGCTATAAGTAACTCACTTGGATTTGGCGGACATAACGGCGTTATAGTTTTGAAAAAATTCGAGTCCTGAGAAAGGTAGCTTCCTTTCTCAGGCATCCTTTATAGATTTTGAAAGTGCTGTTAAAGAAGGTTCTGCTTCGTCTGTTCCCAAAAGAGGAAGTGTTTTTTCAAGCAAGTCCTGAATGGTTAGAAAAAATCGTTGAATTCCAGAAAGAGATAAAATATACATTCAACGATATTACCTTGCTTCACGCCGCATTTATGCACCTTTCATATTTTCACAAATTAGAAGAATATAGTGGCACTCCTTCTCCTTCTGAGCGAATGGAATTTCTTGGTGACTCAATTCTGGGACTGGTTGTAGCAGAAGAGCTGTTTAAACTTTTCCCGGAAAGCTCCGAAGGACCAATGTCTATGATGAAATCCAAAATCGTCTCTGAAACCTATCTCAGTATGGTAGCCCAACAGATAAAGTTAGGGAAGTACCTGCTTCTCAGTCCTGAAGAAAGCCGTAGCGGAGGTCGCCACCGCAAGTCTATTCTTTCGGACAGTATGGAAGCCCTTATCTGCGCGATTTATTTAGACTCCAATCTCACTAAAGCACGAAGTTTCATCAAACGTCTGATAATGAAAGAGTTCGATACACGCATAACCCACGATGACTTGCGAAACTACAAAAGCATCCTTCAGGAATACGCTCAGTCGTTATACCAAGAACCCCCAGAGTACAGATTACTGGAAGAAAAGGGTCCCGATCACAATAAAACTTTCTCTTATGGTGTTTTCATTCAGGAGCAGCAAGTTGGAAAGGGAGTTGGAGCGAGCAAGAAATTAGCTCATCAGGATGCGGCAAAAGCAGCTTGCAAGAAACTGAAACTGCTTTGAAAAGCCAGATATTCCCTTTTTTCATACCTCACGCCGGATGTCCTCATCACTGCATCTACTGCGATCAACATGCTATTACACAACATTCCGGCGACATCTCCCCAAAGCAACTAATTGATTTAGAGCGATTCTGCCAGAGCCATTCTGAAGTCGATAAAGAAATCGCGTTTTACGGGGGATCGTTCAATTTGCTCCCGCAAGCAAAGAGGTTTCAATATTATCAATTAACAAAATCATACATAGACAACCATACACACCTGCGGGTCTCTGTCTTCCCGACTGTAAGTAATCCGGAACTCCTGAGTGAGTTTCGTCAGCACAGTGTCTGCACAATAGAAGTTGGTATCCAGAGTTTTAATAATCAGGTATTAGAGAAATCCGGGAGAAGTTATACTGCCGCAGTTGCCGAATCATTCTGCCGCGAGGTGAAAGCTGCCGATTTTCAATTGAGTATTCAACTTATGCCGGGTTTGCCGGGGTATGGGAAACATTCATTAAGAGAAACAATGCGGATAACATTAGATATTAAACCAGAGCTTCTTCGGATTTATCCTCTTGTTGTCCTGCGAGGAACAGAAATTGCATTACATTACCAGCAGGGAAAGTACACTCCGCTGACACTTGGCAGAGCAGTGGTTATCACCGCATGGATGTCAGGTTTGTCAGAATCTCACGGTATCCAGTTAATTAAAGCCGGACTACACGGGGATATTTCCTCAGAGAACATTGTTGCTGGTCCTTTCCATCCACAGTTTGGAGAAATGGTTCGGGCTTATCGCTATTTTCAAAAAGTGCGGAAAGCCTATAAAAAGCATTCAACTTTGTGTATCTCTCCAAAAGATGTTTCGCTGTTCAAAGGTCGGGGTGGTGCTTGCCTGCAAAACCTGAAAACAGCTTTTGGAGTGAAGAAAATCCCAATAGTTATTGACACAGAGCTGAAAAAAGATAGTTTTTCTGTTAATAATATAAAATCCGACTTTTTCTGGTAAAAAAATGGAGAAAAAATGAAATATTTTGTTCTGCTGTTGATTCCGTTCGTGCTGGTAGGTTGCATTAAGAAGTTCAGCACACCTGAGTGGGATACAGAGTTGCATCTTCCGTTGATGAACAAAGCCTACTATATGTATGAGTTGGAAGACTCTACAGATTTTATTATCGAAAACGATACTCTATATGCCCTTACTGACGGTGATATTAAAGGCTATGCCATAGACGATACAATGAATATCAATAGTCTTAATTCCCCGGTTGTCCCAATTATCTCCAATATCACGGGGCGGGGTGCCCTCGACATCAATGAGGAAGGACAGAATGACAGCTTTCTCGGCGTTTCGTATGGAGCAATTAACCGTTGGATACTGAATTTCGAGATTCAGAATCCCGATCAGAATCTGGACGGCGTAACAATTACTTTTGAGAATTTGTACAACCCGCTGTTTCAGCCAGTTGAGTTTACGATAACAGATTTCAGCCAGATTTTTGTAGCTGACTTCTCAGCGACAGAAAGCATTTTTTACTCCATCGGAGACAGTCTCAGTCAGACAATTCTGGACAGTCTTGTGTTTCATGTACAACCGATTACAGGGGTTAGCGGACAGCAATATCTCGGAGATATTCAGGTCTGGTTCGAAGATCATATTTTCTTTAAGAATATGAATGGAGTAATTTATAATAAACGTCTTGATGTCGAAGAAAGAGTTGAGAACATCACAATTGATTACCCGCATAATGTAGAAAACACCTTCCAGTTTGATGAAGCTGAAATGATTCTCGGCATCTGGAATAAGCTCGGATTCAGAGTACACCTTTTCGGTAAACTTTCAGCTATCAACACTGGCTCAGGTGAAACGCGAGCCATACAACTTGATGTAACTGATAACCTTGTTTTCGATGCCGCTACCGTGAAATATGATTCAACCTATTCGGAGCAGGTTATAAAAGACTCTATCGCCTGGTTGCTCAATATCTTCCCTGATGAAATGCGAATTGAGGATGCCTACTTCGTTGTCGGATTAGACCAGAGCGAGTACGGTTTCGCCTACATGGGAGCAGACGCAAAAGGGACATATACCGGCAAACTCCCAATGAGATTCTATATTGAGGAAAATTATGTTACGCCTGATACTATCATTGTCCAGAATATTACTTCTCAGAACAGTGAAGATATTGAGAAACACGCTCTCGAAGGAACATTCACGATGAGAATGACCAATGGCTTTGATATTGGCGCGAGTATAGAAGTATATTTTGCCGCTTCGGAGGATACGCTTACTGTATTTAATGAACCTGTACTTGTCCTTCCCCGCACTGACGAATCCACTTATGTCGCTGCCAATTCGCAAATGGAAGTAGCTTTTCTCCTGAATCAGAGCGAGATTGTCCAGACTTTTGCCAATGAGAAAGTTTGTATTGGCTTAAAAATATTCTTCGACGGCTCTGATGATGAAATTGTCGTTGCTGAACCTCAGGATTCTCTGTTAGTTATTGGCGATGTTAAACTAAAGATTCACATAGAAGAATAGGCAGGCAAATGAAACGTTATTTCCTTATATTCATCATCCTCGCAATCGCAATTTCCGCGTTTTCTTTCCGCACTCCCGCTTCTATGATTTACGGCAACAGCTATCTGACACGTAGTCGGGGAGCACACGCTATTTATTGGAATCCCGCCAATCTCGCTTATGGGGAGCAGAAAGATTATGTTTTCATGAACACAGGCTATACAATCTACAACAACTCCTTTTCGATAGAAACATATAACAACACTTCCGGTAAATACTTAAAAGAAAAAGACAAAAACGCTCTGCTCTCAGATATTGATGATAACATACGGGTCGGAGGCGGCATAACATCTGTTCTCGTTGCTACAAGTCACAACAGGATAGGCTACTCTATTGGAACA
>JAIOTM010000344.1 GCA_021106755.1 Candidatus Cloacimonadota bacterium
CAGGGTCTTCCCGCAATGCTGAACGCAACGCGTTTGTAAATGACCATGTATCATGACCAAGTTCGCGCTGGTTAACAAGCGAGTTTCTACTGACATGTACGAATTCGATAGGATCTTCAATCGTAATAATATGGCAATATTTATTATGATTGATTTCATCGACCATAGCCGCGAGAGTAGTGGATTTACCGCTACCAGTGGGACCAGTCAGCAAGATTAATCCCTTATCTTTATAGGCTAATTTTCTCATGATATCCGGGACATGCAGTTCCTCGAAGTCTTTAACTTCGTTTGGAATAACACGAAACGCGGCAGCGAGACCATTAATCTGATGAAAAGCGTTAACCCTGAAACGAACTTCATTACTCAGCTTGGTGGAAAAGTCTATTTCCAGCTTTTCAAGAAAGAGTGCTTTTTGCGACTCATTCATAACGCCGTAAATAAGGTCTTCCACCTCGGTTCCAGAAAGTATGGGCAGATTCAGACGCTTCATCTGCCCGTGAACGCGAACCATCGGATAGGAGTTAGCACTGATATGCAAATCGGAAGCTTCCGCATCCGCTGTGAATCTCAGTAAATCTTGTATTGTCAAGGAACCTCCCCGAGTTCTACTCTTCTTCTTCGTCTGTAAACTCATCCACGCCGTATCCGTGATAAGCCGCGTCTTCTACATCGTAATGAACCTGATGACCTTCACCAGCGGAAAATTCAGATGTTGAAGTTGCTATGTACTTTTTCGGGGGAGATCCGATAACTTCGAATTCCCAGTTCTTCAGCGTTGACTCACCAAGCTGTGCATCCATGAGTGCGTCTTCGACGGTATAATCTTCAGTTGTTCCAAACTGGTTACGGTAGATATCGAAAGCCTTCCGAATAGACGAAATTGCGGACTGTGCTTCTGCCGCACGTGCTTTTTCTACGTAACGCATGTAGATTGGCACCGCAATCGCCGCCAGAATAGCAACGATAATAACAACAACCAGGATTTCAATAAGCGTGAAACCTTTTTGGTTTTTCAAGAACTTAGACATTGGTCCTCCTTATGCTTAATTTGCATTCTTTTCGTGAATTTTTTTATTGCTATGCAAATTATATTCCATCATAAATTTCTTCCTGTGTACGCCAGTCCACATTTTATTCTTTTTTTGTAAAGAATTTTGTGAATATACGTTGCACATTCTGAATTTGCTTGACTGAATTCGTAGCTGTGACTTGGTTTACACTCAGTCATTACTTTTTTTGGACTAAAGAATTAACATAATAAAAGGAGTACTAAATGAAGAAATTTTTTTATCGAAAAAAAAATTGGGGGACAGTGATAGCATTTCTAATACTGGTTATTGTTACCGCATGCGTTTCCCCGCAGATGAAAGGAATATCCAAACCAAATGAATCACAACATCAAGCATCTGGTGTCATTCTGGCTACATGGGATGGAGGAAATCTCACTTTAGCACAATTAGATGACAAAATTGCCTCTTTCCCGGCTCAACACCGCGGAAGATTCCAGAATCCTGAAGGTCGCTTACAAGTAATGGATAATATGTGTATTGAAGAATTGTTCTACAAGGCAGCCCTCGCAGATGGTTACTACAACAATCCGGCTGTTGAGCAACAACTGAAGCCCCAGAAAAGGCAAGCAGTTCTTTCGCATTACCGCAATGAAGAATTTAAGCGGAATATTATAGTCACCGATCAGGACAGGCATGAATTCTATACCGAAAATGCGATGAAGTATTATAAAGTTGAACCAGCTTTAGAAATTTTTCATATCGAAGCGAAAAACGACGAAGAAGCCCGAACAATTCTGAAGGCTTACGCGAGAGAGCAGGAACTGGTCGATATTATGAATCAGTGGTCTGTTAACAAGTCCTCACGAAACGCGAGTGGAGTACTATCCGGGATTCGCCATAATGGATTTATTACAGGTATTGGCAAAGACAAAGTACTTGATGATATTATCTTTGATGCCCCTCTGAATGAATTTTCAGGTCCTCATACTACTGCCGATGACCGCATCCATTACTTCATGAAAACCAAACACGAAGATGGATATACTAAATCACTTGAGGACGTTACACTCGATTTGGAACGCCGGATTGAACCAATTAAAATAAGACGACGGATGTATGAAATTCTGGACAGCCTTAAAGTTGTGTTCCATGTAAACATAGACACACTTTTGCTGGACTCGCTTGATTTCACTCAAAAAACATCCATTGCCCCTCATATGGAAAAACTTATCGCGAAGGGAGACATACCGGAGCTTTCTATCAGCGTTAATGATGTTTATAGGAAAATATCTGCCATGCACCCCAGCGAACAACCCATGTATTCTAAGCCGGAAACCCGGCGATATTTGATTAGCCAGTTATTAGAAGATGAACTTTTCTGGCGTGATGCTGAAGCAAAAGGCTATGGAGATGCCGAAGCTGTGAAATCCCAACTGGAAGCTACTCGTCGCAACCTTATACTGAGAACCTACTACAAACACATGATTGTGGATTCAACCGTTGTATCGGAAGAAGAGACTAAAAAATTCTACGATAACAACAAAGAAAAATACATAAAAAGAAGCCATCGCTCTGTAAGGATGCTGGAATTTGATGACCGGGAAACAGGCGAAAAAATCCGTAAAAAATATCTCAAGCTGGTGAAAAAAAATGATGAAGAAGGTATCAATGATCTGACAAAGATACATGCCAGCAGGCATAAAGGTCTATATCACAGGATATTCCAGACTGATTCATCCGGTCTTTTTGCCAGCGAACCGGAACTTGTTCAGGCTATCTGGCAAATGCAAGTTGGTTCTGTCAGCGGAATAATGAAAGCTAATAACGGAAAGCATGTGCTTATTGAGATGATGGAAGAAACACCAGAAACTATCGTTCCGCTTGATGATGTACGTGCCCAGATTCAGAAATCAATGAAAATGCAGAAATCCGCTGATAGGTTTACATACTTTTCCGAAAGACTAACCAACGATTTCAATCTGAAAAAATATCCTGAACGACTCATCGTTAAACTTCCAGTAATGGAGCTTTTTAAGATGGCGGAGCAGGCTCAGAAACGTCGTAATACCGATGAAGCTATCAGCTATTATGACCAGGTTATCAAGTTCTATCCTAACAACAAGGACGATTACAAAGCCCTGTTTATGAAAGCCTTCCTCGTTTCGGAAGAAAAAGGCGATGAGAAAAAGGCGATTGACTTGTTTGATAAACTCGTTACTAACTACAATCGTGAAGAGCTTGATGATGACACCAAAGAGTTATATGAATCGGCGGAAATGATGCTGAAAAATCTTAAAGGTGAAATTGACATTATCAAAATGATTGAAGAAAAATAACCAGACCTTTCTAAAATGGGACAAGTCGTTGATTTGTCCCGTTTTTTATAACACCAAGCTAAAAGGAGACTTTTCAGCCTACAACCACGGGATGAGGGTCGAAAAAAAAGACAAATCAGGTGTTTCAGAAAAATGGGTGTATGCACAATCTGGCATTTTACTTGACAATCTGTTTTACTGTTAAATTTTAAGGTATAAAAAATACGGAGGTTTGTGATGTTTTTGAACGGCGGTCAGCTAAAAAAAGTTTTCCAGAAAGCCAAACGAGATAGGTTCGGCATTATTGCGTCTAACGTTGTTTTCGATGGAATTGTACGCGGATTGTGTCAGGGATATGAAAACAAGCGGTCGGATGGTCTGTTGCAAATGAGTTCCGGTGCGGTTAAATACGCCGCTGGCGACACAAAAGATATGAATGTCGGTGCGACGTTTATCTCAAAAATGATAGAAATTATCGCCAACCAGTATAAGAACTCAGGAGTGGGATTACACATCGACCATGCGACTCCTAACTACTTTGATTTCTTAGTTTACGTTATCGAAAACGGACTGGTTTCATCGGTAATGATTGATGCTTCGCATGAACCATTTGAAGAAAATATCAGAATTTCCCGTGAAGTGGTAACTGTTGCTCGTAAATACGGCATTCTCGTCGAGGGCGAAATTGGCTATATAAAAGGCTCAGAGGATGAGATTGTATCTGATACCGAGCTTTATACTCAGCCGGAAGAAGCACTTGAGTATGTGCAAAAAACTGGCGTTGACCTTTTCGCGGCTTCAGTTGGCACTAACCATGGAGTGACAAAAGGTGCGAATGTAGTTCTCAGACTCGACCTTATAAAACAGATTGATAATTTACTCATAGCCAACAACGTAGAGACTGGCATCGTGTTGCACGGAGCTTCCGGGCTTACAGCCCAACAACAGCAAGACGCTATTCGCAATGGAGTTGTAAAAATCAATAAAGATACTCGCTATCAGATGGAATATGCCATTGCCGTGCAGAAGTATTGGTAAGAAAACAAAAATTCCATCGTCTGCCCTGCTGGTGTCAGCGAGGAAGATTATATCCCGGACAAAAAGCGTTTCGATCCCCGCAAATGGTTAATTCACTGTGAGAAAGGCGTTCAAAACGCAGTTGAATCACTCGTTGAGATTACCGGTAGTGCCGGAAATTCAATTTTGCTCTAAAATTTTGCTATAATATAAATAACTGGAGGAATTATGGTACGTAAAGTCGCGATTAATGGTTTCGGTCGAATTGGCCGATTGGTTTTCCGGGGTCTTATTAACGACCCCAATATCGAAGTAGTTGCTATCAATGATATTACAGACATCGCCACCCTTAGCTTCCTGCTGAAATACGATTCCGTACACGGGAAATTCAAGGGTAATGTTCAAGCCACCGAAGAAGCCATTATTGTAAACGGCAAGAAAATTAAAGTGTTAGCCGAGCGTGATCCCGCCAAACTGCCATGGAAAAAACTGGGAGTGGAAATAGTTGTTGAATCCACCGGCTTGTTCCGCAAGCGTGAGCAGGCAATAAAACACATTGCCGCTGGCTCGAAAAAAGTGATTATCTCAGCTCCTGCTGGTAATCCTGACTCAACAATCGTTTTGGGTGTAAACGACAATGACTTGAAACCTGAACACCAGATAGTTTCAAACGCGTCCTGCACAACCAACTGCCTTGCTCCTGTAATGAAAGTGCTTAACGATAACTTCGGAGTGGAATCGGCATTTATGACTACTATCCATTCCTATACCACCGATCAACGAATACTTGATTTACCTCACAAAGACTTACGCCGTGCCCGTGCGGGAGCCATAAATATGATTCCGACAACTACCGGAGCGGCAAGTGCTACTGGTGAAGTTATTCCTGCTCTGAAAGGCAAACTCGATGGTATGGCGGTGCGTGTTCCAACCCCGGACGGCTCACTTGTTGATGTAACTTGTATTGTCCGCAAGGAAACCACTGTTGCCGAGGTTAATGCGGCAATGAAAAAAGCCGCCGAAGGTGAACTCAAAGGCATTCTGTCCTATGTAACAGACCCTATTGTATCATCAGATGTAATTGGTGATTCACATTCATCAGTCTTTGATTCCGACACAACCAACGTAATGGGAAAAATGGTAAAGGTTCTGAGTTGGTATGACAACGAATGGGGCTATTCTATGCGTGTCGTTGACTTATTAAAGAAGATGCTGGCAATCTAACCCTCTGTTTTTTGTAACATAAACGACAGATAACAGAATATCTTCTGAGAAAATACAGACGTTAATCGACCTGATAAGAAGAGGTTACGAATAAGTACCGCTGAGAAATCAAGCTTGATGCAAAAGAACTGTTGATAAAAGAGCTTTTGGAAAAAGAACTGCATGTAATAT
>JAIOTM010000003.1 GCA_021106755.1 Candidatus Cloacimonadota bacterium
ACGTCGATAGAAGGAAACGACTTGCAAAGTCGTTGTACGTGGAATTGTCAGAATCAGCTACATCATCTTGAGTCTTCTCAAGTGATGGGCAGTTGGAACATTGAAGAAATTGGATAAAGAATGTCAGAATCAGGATTTACAGGATTGAAGATATTCACAGGATTAAGAACAGAAGCGGCAATTTTGCCGTTTTCCAAATTCTGTAAATGACTTTAATTTGTTTCTGAAAATCCTTAGTATTATCTATTCTCAGATTTTATATTGACATCTAAACATAATATTGATTTCGTTTCGTTATTAATGTAGAAAGGACTTCTATGAATGTAGTTGACTATTTCATCGAACTGGTGCGGATTGATAGCGAATCACGTAGCGAAGGGGCAATAGCTCAGAAAATAGCGGCAGATGTAAGCTCTTTTGGCTGGAAATGCGAGTTTGACAACGCTTCGAAATATACAGGCGGAGACAGCGGCAATCTTTATATATTCATTCCCGGCGTTGTGAATAAACCTCCATTGATGTTCAGTGCTCACATGGATACAGTAAAACCGGGTAAGGGAGTAAAACCGACTATCATTGATGGCTATATACGTACCGATGGAACCACTATCCTTGGCGCGGATGATAAATCCGGTATCGCGGAAATACTTGCGGCAGTATATCACCTACAAGAGGAAAAAATCCCTCACGTGCCTTTGGAGATTGTCTTTACAGTGTGCGAGGAGATTGGATTGTTGGGAGCAAAACATGTCGTGCTTGATCGGTTAAAAGCAAGAATGGGTTTTGCACTTGATTACCATAAAGTTGGTACTTTTTTGATGGGTGCTCCATCGCAAAACACAATTGAAATGGTTATTACGGGAAAAGAAGCTCATGCTGGTTTAGAGCCGGAAAAGGGAGTCAGCGCGATTGTGGTTGCTTCACATGCTATCAGTCGGTTAAATCTGGGGCGCATTGATGATGAAACCACCTGCAACATTGGGATTATCAAGGGCGGTAGTGCCACTAACATTATTCCCAACGAGGTTTACCTTAAAGGTGAAGTACGTAGCCATAACCCTGAGACACTTGAAGAAGTAACAGATAATATTGTTAACACTGTACGGGAAACGGTAGAATCCCACACTGTGGGAGATTTTACTGCTTCGGTGAAGATTACAATCAAGCGGGAATACGATAGTTATCGTTTGCCGGATGAAGACCCCTTATGTAGTCTGGCGGCAAAATCGGCACAGGCAATTGGTGAATCTGGCAACCTCGGCATTTGTGGTGGTGGTAGCGATGCTAATTATTTCAACAAGATAGGGATAAAGACAATAGTTGCGGGAAGCGGAATGAACAAAGTGCATACTGTTGACGAAGAAATTCTTGTAAGCGAACTAAAAGACGGGCAACGCTGGATAGAGGAAGTTATTCGACTTTACTCAAACGAGTAAACAGGAATAGAATGATGACAAAACTTGCGATTATTGGCTACGGCAACATGGGAAAACTGATTCATCAACTTGCTGAAAGTGCCGGGTTTGAAGTAGTCGCTATAATTGATCCTGTGGGGCATACTCCCACCATTTCCCCGAAAACAATAGGCGAATGCGATGTTTGTATAGATTTTTCGTTACCCAATGCGGTTTCTGATAATCTGCGGCAAATTGCCGCATGCGGCAAAGATTGCGTGGTTGGTACTACTAGCTGGTACGACAACCTTCCCGATGTTGTTTCCCTTTTCTCTGATAGCGGGTTAGTCTGGGGCAGTAATTTCTCGTTGGGAATGAATGCGTTTTTTCTGATGGTGGAGCAAGCTGCCAGTATTATCAATGAGCTTGATAACTATGATGTTTTTGGAATAGAACAACATCACAAGCAAAAAGTTGACTCTCCCTCAGGAACCGCGAAATCTATTGCTGATATACTACTAAGCAAAATTGACCGAAAAAATACAGCATATTATGATAAGTTGAACCGACGTCCTCAACCTGATGAAATTCACTTTGCCAGCGTAAGAGGGGGAGCAGTTCCCGGTACGCATACAATCAGCTTTGATTCTGCTGCTGATACAATCGAATTGACTCACCGTGCCAGAAACCGACATGGATTTGCTCTCGGCGCGCTTCGTGCGGCGAAATGGATTCGGGGAAAGAACGGTGTTTACGAGTTCAGGCAAATTTTTCGTGAAATACTCCATAATACCTGATTTTATTAAATCAGGGAACGATGTTATCTTGAAGGTGTGCTATGATTCTTGATTTCATTAAAATGCAGGCTCAGGGAAACGACTATGTCTATCTTGATTTGGTGGGACGTAAAGCACCGGAAATTGACTGGAATGCTCTGGCACGAAAGGTGTCAGATCGGCATTTCGGGATTGGCTCCGATGGTTTAGTGTTGATTCTTGATGCTCAGGAGTTAGATAAACACCACGCGTGTATGCGAATCTTTAATCAAGATGGCTCGGAAGCAGAGATGTGTGGCTCCGCACTGCGATGTATATCAGCCGTTCTCCATTACTGGCACGACATTAAAACAGAGCAATACCTGATTGAAACCAATAGCGGTGTAGTATCTTCTAAAGTGGTAACTTCTGGAGACGAACCTCATATTGAGGTTGTGATGGGTCAGCCGAAATTGATTGAGGAATTGGAAATTAATGGCTTTAGCGGAAGTTACATCACCTTAGGGAATCCTCACTTCATTGTGTTTTTCATCGGTGAAGAACTTCCCACAGCAGAATATGGTCAGC
>JAIOTM010000286.1 GCA_021106755.1 Candidatus Cloacimonadota bacterium
GCTCCTGAACTGCAAATAATATATTCGTTGCCATACGCGGGAGAATAAGATGAAGTTTTTAATTATTGTAATTGCTTTTGGTTTATTTTTTACGGGATGTGACAAAGTTGAAGAAGAGAAATATCAATTCAGCGGAGAAATTGTTGCCAGGGTAAACGATGATGTTTTACGATTAGATGAACTTAAAAGCAACTTCAACGGCAGGAGTTGGTTTTTAGTGAAAAAGGATGAGAAAAGGGAATTTGTTAAACAATGGATAGATTTGACAGTGCTTGCTCAGGCAGGAACACTTAATGCTCTTGATAAAGAACCATTGATTGTTTCACGGTTAAAATCTGCAGAAAAAAATATTATGGCTAATGCTACAATTGCAAGAGAAATGGCGAAAATTCAACTTAGCGAAGAAGCATTGTTTAATTATTATCGTACTCACGAAAGCACCTTCAAAAAAGTGACAGAACAACTAAAAATTCAGCAGATTGTAGTTGATAATGCTGTTACTCTGGAAGAAGTTTTGAATGCTCTGAGAAATGGAGCAAAGTTCTCAGACACTGCCCGGCAATATTCTAAGGGAGAAGGAGCGGATGCTGGTGGTTATATTGGCTTCAAGAGCCGTGAACAGATTCCAGTAGCTATTTGGGATAAACTTCAGACCTTGCGTCAATGGGGTTATACTCAGGTTCAAATAGAAAACAACTACTATATTGTTCGTTGGTATGAAAAACAGACTGTTGAGAAAACAGGGGAATTCAACCAGATAAAAAAACAGATTGAAAAGATGCTGATTGAAGAACGTCAATCGGAAATTTATCAATCATTGCTAAAAAAACTTAAACAAAACGCTGATATAGAAATGACTATATAGGAACACTAATGAAATTAAAAATTATTATCATTTTTTTCATTGCTTTTAGCTTATTATTTGCGGGAGAGAAGCGATTACTTGACCGTATAGTCGCCAAAGTAGGCAGAGAAATTATTCTTGATAGTGAATTGCAAAGCCATAAAATGCAGCTTAAAACAATGAACATGCTTTCTGAAGAAATGACAGAATCAGATATTTTAGATCAGATGATAGAAAGTCGCCTGATTATCCAGAAAGCCAAAGAACTGAATTATTCGGTTGATGCGGTGAAGCTCTCAAAAATGGTAGATGATCAAATAGACGAAATACGTAAACAGTTTTCTTCTGAATCGGAAATGCGGGACGAACTCAATAAAGCCGGGTTGGATATCCTCGCTTTCAGACGGATGATGGAAGATAATATTCGTGAGGAGCGACTTAAAGAGCAGATTATTCAGAGCGAAATACGTAGTAAAATACACCTTACTGAAGCGGAAATAGAAGAATACTACGAAGATAATAAAGAACAGCTTCCCCAACGTCCGCAAATGGATAAACTGGGGATGATAATGCGGCAGGTGGACGCTGGTAAGGAAACAGAAACAGAAGCTCTGAAGAAAATAAATACGATAATGGATAAAATACGTGAAGGTGTAGATTTTGAAAAACTTGCACGTCAAGAGAGCGAAGGTCCCAGTGCATCTCGGGGTGGTGATATAGGTTTTTTTGGCAGAGGTGCTATGGTTAAACCTTTTGAAGAAGCGGCTTATAATTTGCGTCTCGGAGAGACCAGTGATGTTGTTCGCACTTCCTTTGGGTTTCATATAATTCGGAAAGAAGAAGACAAAGGGAATGAAATCCGGGTACGCCATATTCTGATAAAAGTTGAGCCAACTGAAATGGATTACGTAGCAGAATTGAAACTGATGGAATCTGTTTTAGAAAAACTGAATATAGGCGAGGATTTTACCAAATTAGCACAGACTTATTCAGAAGATGATTCAACTGCCGTGAAAGGTGGTATTATGGGTGAGTTTCCACCAGATAACTATCCAGAATTATTTATGACACAATTAACTGCAATAGATTATGGATGTTATACCGAAGTCATCCAGAAAGGTGAATTTCTTTATATTTTTGCGAAACTTGAAAGTATTCCAGAACGGGCTTACAACTACAACGAAATAGAAGAGCAATTGCGTATTCAGGTAAAAAACGTAAAACAGCACGATTTGTACAAAGAATGGATACGTAAACTTAAAAAAAGTAAGTACGTAGAAGTTTACTACCTATAAACAGATTTGTGAAAAAACTCATACTGTTTATAGCTTGCGGTTTTGGCTCCGGCTATTTACCGAAAATGCCAGGCACATGGGGAACCATCTTTGCTTTAATTGTTTATCTGACTATTCCTGAATCGTTCTGGATGGAGTACTATGCTGTTGTGATGGTTACTCTTTTATTTTTTACCGGAGTTTATATATCAGGCAAAGCAGAGGCTTATCTCAGTCACGATGATGGAAGAATTGTGATTGATGAAATCGCGGGCTTTTTTGTATCTGTTCTGTTTTTGCCCAAAATCTGGTACTTCTATATTCCCGCTTTTATTCTGTTTCGTCTTTACGACATCCTGAAACCCTGGCCAATAAACAAACTTCAATCACTAAAAGGTGGATGGGGAGTGATGGTGGATGATATTGTCGCGGGTGTTTATACAGCGGTTATTCTCCATTTAAGCTGGTTTATGCTTCGTGTCTGGCTATCATAATTTACAATAAACTCGAATAAGCAGGTTTGTTCAAATTCTGTAATATTGGCATCGACTAATTGGAAATTTTTCAAAAGAAAATTGAGTACAGACTATAGGATTCAAAGCTCAGAAATCAATCTCCAATAAAAAACGGGGAGATGTCAGGTCGAGTCCTAAATCACTTGACACACAAACGCTACAGTATTTTTTTTGCAATATGAATAAAACGTTCCAAGACAAGATAGAATATGCAGTTTTTCAGCTCCTGCTTAACGGATTCAGTTTCTTACCATATAATACTACACGTAAAATTACAGAATCATTAGCCCTCTTTGTGGGCGATACACTTGGTGTTCGCAAGAAAGTTGCTATGTACCAATTGCGGACGATTTTAACAGATAAATCAGAAGCTGAGATACGGCAAATATTTCGTCAGATGTGGCGAAAATATGGAACTTTTATTGCTGAGACATATTTCGGTGATAACACCGAATTGCTCAGTCGATGCACGTTGATTGGAGGCGAATACGCTGAAGAAGCACTCTCCCGGGGAAAAGGATTCATCTTCAGTTCAGCTCATTTAGGAAATTTTGAATTGGCAAGTAGATTTCTGGCATCTCAATTCCCAGTTGCGGCAGTTGTAATAAACCAACGAAACCCATATTTTAACGAATATATTGTCCGTTTTTGTAAACAACATAATATGGTTGTTATTTTTAAGAAAAGGGCTTTGAAGGGCATTATTGAGCACCTCAGGAAGAACTACTGTGTAATACTGCAACACGACCAGCATGCTGGAAAGAGAAACGGAATTAAGACCACATTTATGGGTCATACTGCCTGGACTGCCGCTGGTCCTGCTCGAATATCTCAAAAAATAGGTTGTCCTGTCCTGCCAGGATGTATTGTAAGAACGCCTGAGAATCGACATAATTTGATTTTAACGAAACCAATTGAACCAAGCACTTACACTAAGGATAATGAAGGTTTACTAAGCATGACACAGGATATTACAGACAGGCTTGCAGAGGAGTTTATTCTGAAATATCCAGATCAGTGGTTTTGGGTACACCGCCGTTGGCGCGACTGATTTTTATTTGTAAAGAGCACATTAAACAAGTTTAACAACTTTCTATTTCTTCCGGTATCATAATTCTTCTGTACAAAAAGCACTGATGTTTTAATCGTTTTTTTAGTAATCTATCTATCTGACAAATCCTGAATCCGGCTTTTATGTTGCACATTCGCAAAAAAAGTTTGACAAATAATCCGTTTCACATATCTAGATGCATATAAGCAACAGGAGGAGAGAATGAGTGAAAGAAAGTTGACGATGGATGACGTGATGATGGGGCAAAGAATCGCACGGGTAAGGAAAGAATTAGGGAAAACAATGGCTACTTTATCCGATGAACTGGATATTGAGAAATCGAGTCTGTCCCGCTATGAACGCAATCTGAATAAGCCTTCCGCGGATTTTTTGCGGGGACTACTCAGAAGCTATAGCGTTAACGCTAACTGGTTATTAGACGGACAACAAGAGATGTTCATCCGTTCGGACGATGAAGTCGCGCCTGTACAGGTATTTGAAATGCCTATAGCAGGCGAAATTGCTGCCGGTCCCGCTGTGGCAGTGGAGCAATATCCGGTAGGTACTATTCAGGCTCCCGCTCCAATGGTAGAGAATAATCCCGACAAATTCTTTGTGTTTCGTGTTAATGGACGCAGTATGCAACCGGAAATAGGGCATCAGGACATGGTTTTTATCCGCCGCAATGATAACTGGCGTCAGATGAACAGCAAGATAGTGGCTGTGCGTATCGAAGGCGAAATAACCCTGAAACGTCTGCAATTAGACGATGACAAAGGGTTGATTATCCTGCAACCGTTTAATCCTGAGTACAAAACCATAGTTGTTAATCCTGAAGATTTAAGCGACATCTCCATGATTGGCGAGTTAAAGACGATTATCCGCAAATATCGGAATTAATCAGGAAAATGTCCAAAGCTCAGAAGGTTTTCGCGTTGGTTGACTGTAATTCGTTTTACGCTTCCTGCGAGCGTGTATTCCGACCAGACTTGAAAGGCAAGCCTATTGGTGTTCTCTCTAATAACGATGGCTGCATTGTAGCCTTATCGCATGAGTTAAAGAAGTTGGGAATCCAAAGAGGCGTTCCCGCTTTCAAAATACGGAATGAAACAGTCAGGCATAAGATTACTCTATTTTCATCGAACTACGCGCTATACGGCGATTTATCTGCCAGAGTGATGAGTATTCTGTCTCAGTTCACTCCAGAGTTAGAGATTTACTCCATAGACGAAGCGTTTCTCTCCTTAACCGGATTCGCGGAAGATAGCAATCTTTTGGCATACGGACGAGAAATTAAAGAGACAGTAGAGAAGTGTACAGGAGTTCCTATCTCGGTAGGTATTGCGACAACGAAAACCTTAGCAAAGATTGCGAATCATGTAGCAAAAAAGTACCGAAAGTTCAATGGGGTTTTTAATCTTGCAGGACATCCTCAAATGCGGAAGGTGTTGGAGTCTATATCTGTAAAAGATATATGGGGAGTAGGCTTCCGTTACTCTAAGATGCTGAACAAGCGAGGCATTTTCAATGCCTGGGAATTATCTATTCAGCCCGATATGTGGGTATTGGAAAAAATGACTATTATAGGTATGCGTACTATCCGTGAATTACGGGGAGAGCCATGTATTGAACTGGATATGATTCAGGAACCAAAAAAGGGAATTGTTTCGTCAAAATCATTCAGCAAGCCAGTTACCAACAAACAGGAATTGTACGAAGCTGTGGCACAATACACTGTCTGCGCATTAGATAAGCTTCGCCGACAGAGTTCTGTCGCACATGATATTATGGTATTTCTAACCACTAATCCTTTTAAGGATGAGTCGCAATACGCGAATTATATTTCAGGTTCGTTGCCAACACCATCTGCCTACGTGCCGGAATTCATAACCTTAGCAAAAGATTTAATGAATGAAATTTACAAGGATGGCTACAGATACAAAAAAGCTGGAGTGATGATTAGTGGAATTGAGTCGCAGTATCAGGCAGAACTTGATTTTTTTCAGCCAGCCTACGTGGATGACTACCGAAAAAAGGTTATGGATACCATTGATTATATAAACAAAAGACTGGGAAAAGACAAAATAACCTTCGCGGCTGTGGGGGTAGGGCAGGAATGGAGCATGCGGCGGGAATTTCTCTCTCGCAATTACACCACGAGTTGGAATGAGCTTCCTATAGTCAAAGCATAATGTTTCACGTGAAACGCACGTAGTAATAAGGAGGTTGAGATGTGTGGACGCTTTGCCACATTTTCTAAAGTAGAAGAGATTATAAAGTACAGTAACGCCCTTAGCGAAGCTCTTAACTGGAAACCGAGCTACAACGTGGCTCCCAAAAATCTGCATCCAGTTGTGATTCGTCAGGGAAAAGATACTGTACTTAAGCTAATGCAATGGGGACTGATACCTTCCTGGGCAAGAGATAAAACGATTGGTTCAAAACTAATTAACGCGAGAGGTGAGACGATAGATACCAAGCCTTCGTTTCGCGGTGCGTTTGGAAAGCGACATTGCTTAATTCCGGCTAACGGGTTCTTCGAGTGGAAGAAGCCGGAAAAACAACCCTACTTTTTTTGCCTTTCAGACCGTCCTCTATTCACGTTTGCCGGTATATGGGAGCAATGGAAAGAATCCTGCGGAATTATGTTAAATTCATTTACAATTATCACAACAGAGCCAAATGATTCTGTTCGACGGATTCATAAGCGTATGCCGGTAATTCTGAATCGGGATATGGAGGAAGTATGGCTTAACACAGAGATTTCTAACCAACATGAACAAAAGTTGCTGCTAACGCCATATTCCTCTGAACGGATGGAAATGTGGCAAGTATCATCAGACGTGAATTATATCGATACTGCCGGAGAAAATCTCATCAGGAAAATAGTTTTGTGAGTACTACAGAACTGACTTTAGCTCCGACGGAGCAGAAGTTCAGAAAGATTATCCATGTCGATATGGATATGTATTTTGCAGCTATCGAGTTGCGAGATCACCCGGAATACCGCGGCAAACCGTTGGTTATAGGCGGTGCGCCCAATAGCCGAGGGGTTGTTTCAACCGCTTCTTACGAAGCCCGTAAGTTTGGGATTCATTCAGCAATGGCTTCGTCACAGGCATATAGATTGTGTCCTCAGGCAATCTTTACCAGTTCAAATTCGGAAGCTATAAAAGAAGCAACTAACCAGATAAGGGAAATATTTTCTCGGTTTACAGACTTAGTTCAACCTGTTTCCAGCGATGAAGCTTACTTAGATGTAACTAAGAATCATTTGAATCAGGAATCAGCTACAGAGATTGCGAAAGAGATAAGACGCCTTATTGTGGAGACAACCAGGCTAACAGCTTCCGCCGGAGTTTCTTACAACAAGTTATTAGCTAAAATAGCCTCCGAGTACAACAAACCTGATGGTTTGTTTGTTATACGTCCTGATGAAGCGGTTGCTATCATAGAATCATTAACGATTGGCAAATTTCATGGAATAGGTAAAGTAACTGCTCGAAAAATGAAAAAATTAGGTATTTATACAGGTTCTGACCTGAAGGATCGGTCACTGAAGGAGCTTCTAAGACATTTTGGAAAAGTAGGATATTACTATTACAACATTTCGAGGGGTGTGGATAACAGATTAGTAGAGACAGAACATGAGCGAAAATCTTATGGTCGGGAAAGGACATTCTCTGATGATATTAACGATATGGATGAAATGCTGATTTTCATTCGACAGAGTTCTGATAAGATTACAGCTAAGTTAATAAAGGAAAACATTATAGCAATGACCATCAC
>JAIOTM010000202.1 GCA_021106755.1 Candidatus Cloacimonadota bacterium
AAAGGTGTACCATTTTAAACTTCCGATTCTGTACCAATTTCAAATGCCACTAACAGGGTCTTTAGGGGGAGAGTTTCTTAAATTGTTTTGAAGAATTTTTGAATCATGATTTACAAAATAAAACCTGCCAATTGTAGAGACAAGGCATGCCTTGTCTCCCCTGTGGTTGCAAAAGTCTCGTTCAATTTTGAGACAAGGCATGCCTTGTCTCAAAAACCGCTGACGATGCCTTCGAGTCGTAAGGACGAAGGACGACGACTCGAAACTCGCCAAAGTGGAAAACACCCCGTCTTGATTACAAGCCACCCCTCTATAGAGGGGAATAAGAACTCGACGAAGCTTTCGAGTCGAAACTACTTAAACCATCACTTGAGAAGACTCAAGATGCTGTAGCATACAATCCAAAGGAACTTAACATGCGTCTAAACATATTTCTCATCTTCCTCCTGCTCTCCTTCTCACTCTTTGCCACAACCCACACAGTTTGCCAAGACGGGCAGGGCGATTTCACCGTAATCCAGGATGCGATTAATGCGTCTGCACATGGCGATACTGTACTGGTGCATCCGGGAAGGTACTTTGAGAACCTCGTTACACAGGGGCATAACATAACTCTGGCTTCGCTTAACCTTACTGCCGGAGATTACAGTTACGTTTATAGCACTATTATTGATGGAAATCAATCAGGTACCTGTATAGAGATTTCGGGAGATGAGGACGGTTTTGCCGTTCAGGGCTTTACAATAACCAACGGTAGTGGAACTCTGGGAATATACAATAATGGCGGTGGTATATATATTGGTGGATATAACCAGAATACTTCAATCATCAACTGTCGTATTATCCACAACTCTGCTGATGGAGGTGGTGGGATTATGACCTGGGGAGAAACTATTTTTCTATCGGGTGTTTCCATCCACGATAACATCTCTATTGCAGGAGGGGGTATTTTAGCATCAAGACATAACATCACAACATTCGATCCTGTTAACAGGTGTAGCATATACCGTAATTACTCTGGTAACGGGCAGGATTTTTATATTCCTGACTCTTATTCAACTATGAATGTAATTGTAGATACTTTCTCTGTTTTTGAGCCAACAGGATACTTTGCTGTAGGTACTAAGTTTGGTAACTGGGTAGGTCCGATTTACTCTTTTGATATCCAGCATGGTTACTATACTCCTGTCGAGCAGGATTTGTATGTAGCCCCTGATGGTGACAATAATAATAGCGGACTGACCCCTTATGAACCACTGCAAACTGTTGCGTATGCTATGCACCTTATTGCCTCAGACAGCCTCTCCTGGCACACAGTACACTGTGCCCCGGGCATTTACACAGCATCTCAGCACAATCAGTTCTTCCCTGTTTCCGCTAAGCGTTTTGTTACATTAACTGGTGACCCTAATAGCGGTACTATCTTTGATGGGGATGGAAACGACAGAATACTTCTAATCATTCCTGCCCAGAATACACCAGTAACTGTGCGTAACTTTACTCTCCGCAATAATTTCAGCAGTAACGCCAATATAAATGCAAGTCTTATAATTCCTGTACGTTCCAGAAATCCAGGTCCGATTCTATTTGAGAATATGCTACTTTCTGATTCCCAGACTGCCGGAAGAACTGGTGTATTTGTTATAGGTGTAGAAAACGAAGTGATTTTCAGAAATGTTACTTTCCGAAATCTGATATGTACTGAAGAAACAGCGGGCGTAGAGTCCATAGATTCATTCAACCTGACTTTTGAGAACTGCCTTTTTGAGAATCTCCATACCGATGGACACAATTATCAACCGGAAATTCAGGGTTTTGGTGCGATAAAAGTAACCTATGCTTACAATATAAACATAGACAACTGTGCTTTTATTAATTGCAACTCCAGTGCACAACAAGGTTCCAGTGCAATTGGGCTTAATCCCATGAGCCACCTAATTGCACCGGATTACCGGATTAACAACTGCCTTTTTTACAACAATTCCTCGTCTGGGCAGTCAAACACAGTTTCTCTGTTAGGCATACATGGAGGTAGTGGCTCTATTACAAACTGTACTTTCATTGATAACGATGACTCAGATATCTTGAGATTGCTGGGAAATGTAGATATTACCAATAGTATTTTACGCAATAATAACCCCTATGAAATAACTTTACCTTGGCCCAGCGGGATGACACCTCCAACAACTACTATCAACATAGACTACTGTAACATAGATGGTGGACAAGCGGCTATAAATAATGAGGTGTCCGGCGTTTACACCGTTAACTACGGTACCCACAACATAGATGTTGACCCGCAGTTTGTGGGTAGCGGCCAATACCCTTGCTCATTACAGCCCGGCTCCCCCTGCATAGACGCAGGCGACCCGGCAACCACTTTACCGTGGGATATAGTTTACAACGAGCGGGTTTGGGATGGCGATAACGACGGCACAGCCGTTGCGGATATTGGAGCTTACGAGTATCAGCCAATTTTCCCGGCGGTTAATCTTACCGCACAGGTTAGCTTCACGGATGTACAACTTAACTGGGACGAGCTACAGACGTTTAACCGTAG
>JAIOTM010000351.1 GCA_021106755.1 Candidatus Cloacimonadota bacterium
CAAGACGACGATGGCGATGGTGTACCGGATGATTATGATGACTATCCCATCGATCCTGAGCGCGCGTTTGATGTCCATTACTACGGAACACTGGCTTACGAAGACCTCTGGCCTGCCAAAGGTGACTACGACTTTAACGACCTGATTATCGAATACGATTTCTGGACCGTGCAGAATGCAGACTCTCATATCAAAGATTTCAAGCCAACTTTTAGCTGTAAAGCGACAGGTGCTGGCTTTAATAATGGTTTCGCGATTGAATTCCCAATCAATACAGCTAACATTGCGAATTTCACCTCGGCAGACGGTTCTATTCTTGAGACAAACCTGCTCGCAACAGTAATGTTGTTTGACAACGCACATACCGAATTTGGTTTAAGCGGTTTTGTTAACACAGAAGTGGGCGGTACAACCGCGTCACCGTTTGATGTCAGTTTTGAGATGACCCTTACAAACCCGCTGAATCCAAATACAGCCACCTGGACACTGCCGTATAATCCGTTTATTTTCACTAATAATTACGGATACCTTGATAATAATGGTCGTCCTCTGGAAATTCACTTGCTGGATATGCCTCCCACTGAAATCGGCATTACAACACTTTGGGGAACCGAAGATGATGCTTCTATACCAGGATCGGGCATTTACTACAAAACATCCAATAATCTGCCCTGGGGTCTTCACATTCCAACAACCGGATGGTTATGGCCTGTAGAAAAAGCCCCAATTCTCAAAGGATATCTCTTCTTCAAAACATGGGCTGAGAGCGGTGGTACAATACATCAGGATTGGTATTTAGATGTGCCTGGAAACCTTGACCCGACTTACCTTTACCAATAAACCTAAATTGAATGCAATAAAGGCAGGAGCAATCCTGCCTTTTTTAATCCAATTATGTATATATTTTGAACATCCACTGTGTATGTGGGTTAAAACCAACTTGTTAAGGTTTGCACAGGCTCATCTGATATTATCACATCCCGCATTAATTCAACAAACAGTTCTTTGTTCAGGTATTTCATAGCCAGTTTATTAATCCGTTCTTTGGTAGCTCTACGGGTTTCCGGTTCTTTTACGCAGGACAATATCCATTTATGAATCACTATAGTATTATCATCGGAAAAATCCAGATTGTCGAGAACATATCCTAAATCAAGCTTGCGCGTAATTTCTGCGTAATCGAAAATCCATTTTGTTATAATTGTGGGTAGTCCGGTAAGAGCATATTCCGCGAATTTGGTTGGCGAAGCCTGATGGTTTGTCGGATCATCATCTCGCAGAAGCAGGGCAATATCTGCCTGATTCAGATAAGCGTTTACTTCATCATGAGGTACAGACCGAATATCATAACTGTTGTCGGGAAGACCAAATTTCTGTGCCATCTTTTCGGCTAATTCAACATCCCTGCTCAACACCTGAAAGAAATACGAATCATCCAGCGAATAAAGCGTCTTGAATAACTGGAAATTTTTTTCCGGTATCTGCCAACGCTCACGCAACCCTCCGGCATAGGTAATTACAATTCTGTTTTCCAATCCGTGTTTCCGGCGGGAATCGGTTCCAGACTCCGGTTGGTAGTTGAATTGCTTTGAATCTGCCACGCCTGGTATTACATAAACTCTGTCTCTATCGCAATCTTTGAATTCTTTAGCAAAAAACTCTTTAATCCGATGAGATACAGCAAACACAGCATGCGCTTTACGAAAGAGCATAATCTCTGAGTATGCCTGTAATCCGAGTCTGATACTGTTGTTAACGCGTTTCAGGAGACCTTTAGGAGGCTTTGCCCTTTTAGCTTCCGGGAACGCTGCTCTGGCATCGTAGATAACACGGACTTTTGGAAGAAAGCTAATCAGCAGAAATCCAAACGCTACCTGAGGAATCCGGCTCTGGAAGATAATCTTGTCGGCACGGCGATGTTCTTTCCACCATAATTGGCACCCTAGTAAGATGGTTTGCAGAATAATCAGCAAAGTCTTATTGTAGAAGTACGCGTAGCGGATTTTGCCGCCTATATCCTGCTCCAGTTTCTCTCTTTTTTCTTTAGAAAATTTAACCGGATTTCCATGATAACATATAACGTAGCAATTTGATGGTAATCCAGCTTCATTCTGGTACTTCAGCCAGTTAAACAACTGCGATTCCAGCACTAACCGAATTGGGGGCGGAGATAAATAGTAGCGTACTATCTTTTTATCTCTTTTTGAACTTCCACTGCATGATGTGGGCTTATCTATCCCCATCGCTGAAGTCCTTCTCAATCTGGAAAGTAGTGCGGGTTACGTTGATTATTTCATCCATGCTCATACAGAGGTTTTGCTCACCTTTAACGAGTTTTGCAAATTCCTTCATTTCCCGACTGAAACCTTTATCCATTTCTTTGAGTATGAGATTTTTCTCTCCTGTACCCCAACAATTGAGCGCGTTGAAATCATCCAGCACCATAACCGATTTATTACAGAATATCTCCACACGTTCTTTGGGAATACCGCTACAACCTACCGAAGTATAGAGTAAAGTACACAAAGAACCGTTTTTATACTTAATTGTAACCGAGACATTATCGTTAGCAATAATTTTGTCGTTGTCCATTGGTACAGAAGCTGAATGAACAGACTCTATTTCGGAGCCGGTAAGATAATTCAGCAAATCAATGAAATGACAACCTTCACCTATCATGCGTCCCCCGCCAATTTTCCGGTCTTGCACCCACATTGTGGGAGGTAAGTATCCAGCGTTAACCCGGTAATGAATTACCACCGGAGCGTTCGCTTTTTTAATTATTTCTCTCGCTTTAACTGAAAGCGGTGAATAGCGTCTGTTAAAACCTACAGCAATTGATTTCCCCGACTTCTTCCAGACTTCGGTGATTGCGTCCAGTTCATGGTCGAACAGTGCCAGAGGTTTTTCGCAAAAAACATGCTTAGCAGCTTCAAGAGATTCGCAGATTAACTTAGCATGAAGATTATGGCGCGTACCTATAATCACGGCATCTATCCGGTCATCTTGCAATAATTTACGATAATCGGTCGAGGCGTATCCGGCTTTGAATTTTTTCGCGCTTGTTTTAGCACTTGCCGGAGTTCGGTTTGAGATTGCGATAAGATTGTACTTCTCTTTCAATTCAACAATCTGAGGAAGAATGCTCTTTGAGATAAATCCACCCGCACCAATAACGCCAATCCCGATACGTCCCTTTACAACTGAAGTCGGTTTGAGTTGCATTACATGCTGTTCTTGCTCAGGTTTGGCTTCGCCAGCTCCGCAATCGAACAGAACCGCGACAGCTTTGTTATCATCTAACAGGATTTGAAATGCTTTTGCTCCATCGTTGAGAGGTAAAACCTGATGAATAAGTTGCTCCACATCTACCATTTTATGCTCAAGCATACGAATAAATTCGCTCATATTGCGGTTTTCTGTCCACCGGACATAACCGATAGGATAATCCTGACCACCTATTTCGTAAGAGTCGTCATATCGCCCGGGACCATAAGATGTGGACATAAGAAGATCAAGTTCTTTCATGTACATAAGGTCGCGGTTAATATCCAGACCGACATTGCCAACAGCAACAACCCGCCCTTTTCGTCGGCATACCTGGAAGCCTGTGTTAATGGGTTGGCTACTCTGAGTACCAGCATAAATAAGTGCCGCGTCCACGCCCATTTGCTCTGTAAATCCAAGCACACTGGGAACAAGGTCTTTATCGGTCGCGTTGAAGACAGCATCAGCACCTAATTTTTTTGCGAGTTCAAGACGATAGGGATTTATATCAACACCAATAACCTGAAGCCCGGATGCTTTTGCCATCTGTACAGCAACCAAACCCAGTAAACCCAGCCCGCTTATCATAATGGTTTCGCCAAAATCAACTTCCGCTCGACGAAGTCCGTGCATAGCAATACATCCAACGGTTGTGAAAGCAGCAGCTTTCAAATCAACCGAAGCTGGAACTTTCGCGACAAGATTTACCGGAATACTAACCACCTCAGCATGGGTAGCAATGCCTGACCCCGCGCAAGCGACTCTGTCGCCGACCTTCAAGCCAGTAACTTCTTCGCCAATAGCAACGATTGTTCCTGCGTTACTATATCCTGTGGGTATAAGAACTATATCTTCTTCGGATGGATTCAACCGCTTTTGCACATTCTCTATCGTTGTCGATAAACCTTGAGCCTTAATCATAGCCTGTACTTTTTTTACTTTAATCAGCGTATCAGCGACGCTTTCAGGCAGACTTTTCTTCTGAGTTTTAAGAGTTTGTGTTTCGGTTCCTGAGCTTATTAAACTGTAAGCGACTCGAACTAAAACTTCTCTTGCCTGACATATCGGGG
>JAIOTM010000023.1 GCA_021106755.1 Candidatus Cloacimonadota bacterium
AAGAGCTACATTTCATTTTTTGAAGTTAGTTTGGATAATTATTCGTGATTCAAAAATAATTCATCCCAAATTAGCTCTGAATTTGTAAATCTATAAATTCAACAAACCCCAACTAAAAAATTGATGGGGTTTGTCAGAAGTCTGGACTGTACTCAGTCATTCTTACACCACCTTTTGCAAATCCTAAAGCACAAAATGGGTTGAAACGTCCTCGGATGATTGAACGCAGTTGTTCGCCTTCCCCCCCCCCCCCAAAAAATGGGAATATTTTTTTCTTGACTTGTTTGAAGAATTCAGGGCATTTTATTTATAAATTTATATTTTTTTAGGACTGACCTTTTAACCTACTATATTAAATGGGATTAACAAACCATGTGGAGAGATATTATGAAGAAAATGAGTTTGCTTTTATTGATGTTTCTGTTGCTGACAGCCGTCAACCTTGCGGGCGAGATTCTGTTTTTCGATGATTTCGACCGGGCGGACGGAGTTGTTGGTAACGGTTGGAATGATGTCGGAACTGGAGTAAACTACACTATCCAAAGCGGAGCAATGCGAATTGAATCCAGTAATGGAATGGGTGTGTATCGAGATTTCACTTCGATAACCAGCGGAGAGGTAATTATCCGCTTTCACTGGAAAATCGAAGCTAACAACTGGCTGGCTTATGCTTACCCTAACGATATTTCGTGCTATCTTTTTCACGATAATCAACTGGATATTTCGTACGATCTGGACAGCAATCATAATAATCCTGTGCATGTGGGTTCTCTGCCGTTGGATACATGGATGCTGGTGCGGATGGAAATCAACCTGAACAACGACACTTTTACGCTCCTCTTAGACGATACAACTGTAGCGGAAAACGTAGCAGGTAACAACATTGCCGCTTTTTATAAATGGAGTTTCAAGGCATATCCCAGCGCGACAGTTATCCAGCATATCGATGATTTTTTAGTAGCGGATGGCTTTGGAACTTCCAACGGTGCTTCGGCAGTATTCGGGATAGACAACGTTAATCCGCAGATAACGCTGACAGCCCCAAATGGCGGAGAAGTCTGGCAGGTAAATCAAACCAGAGACATAACCTGGATACCCGCAGCGGATACGAATCTGCTCCCGGAAATTGATATACAACTCAGCATAGATGGCGGTGGCTTCTATTTTGATTTCCAGACCGGAGTAGCCAATACAGGCATCAGCCAATGGACAATTCCCGCCCTTAACGGCGACAATTTCACTTTTAAGGTGATTGCTGAGGACTCTTACGGAAATATTGGCTACGATGAATCCGACGCGCCGTTTTCTATCAGCACCTGTACTTCGGTTGGTTACTCGTCAATCCTTAGCTTAGATACAGTTAATCCTGTTATCGATTTAACCACTCCCGATGGCGGAGAAATCTGGCAAACAGAAGGGGTACATGATGTAATTTGGACAGCTTCGGATACGAATCTTTCTCCCGGCTGTATTGCTATTGAATTCAGTAGCGATGACGGAGCAAATTACGTCCCCTCTGAAACTGGCATCGACAATACCGGAACTCACGGCTGGACTGCTCCTGATGTGCTGACCGAGCAAGCAAGGCTCAAGCTGATAATCACAGACGATTTCGGTAACCTGACTGATGATAGTTCGATAGACACATTCACTCTGGATTATCAGCCGCCTGAATCGCCGGATAACGTTACAGTTGATATATCGAATGGCACGGATGCTGTTATAAGCTGGGATGCAGTTACGCAGTCTATCTTCGGGCAACCACTTACCCCCGATGGATATATTTTATTTTACAGCGAAACTTCCAATTGTCCTGCCTCTGTGTACACTTTTCTTGCTACAACTGCCGACACAACCTGCATCGATTCAGATGCTGTACTTCTTTATAGTAGAAGGTACTACATGGTGATGGCTTACAAGGATATGGGGTCTCGCTGGGAAAATTTGCTCGCTGAGTTAGAACAACCCAATCCGGCGGAATTGGGAGCGAATACGTTACCTGATAATCGACAAAGCCACACCTGGTCAGACTTGAAAAGCATGTACAGGCAAAGAGCGAAAACCGATGTTGCCAAAAGGAGAGTGAAATGAGATTTATTTTATTACTCACTTGCCTGTGTTGGGGATTACTTCTCGCGGAAGCCCCGATAGTAACTAGCGTAACCGCTTCCCAACGAACAGATGGCAGTAAGATTGTGGACATCTATTACGATGTAGTGGATATAGATGGTGACACACTGAGTATAAGTGTCCTGCTTTCCGATGACAGTGGGGAGACGTTTGCTATTACCCCAGACACGGTAAATCTGAGCGGTGATGTAGGCGATGACGTAATGCCGGGGGCAGGCAAACATATTTCCTGGAACACTGGCAGTGAGTTAAATACTTTCGAGGAAGAAACATACAGCATTCAGGTAATCGCTGATGATGGGACGATTCCTCCCGTTTATATCCAAATCCCGGCAGGCTCGTTTACAATGGGTCGTACAACTGGCACTGGCGATGCCGATGAATTGCCTACTCACCCGGTGAATCTTAACGCTTTCAATATCGGAGTACATGCAATAACCAACCAGCAAGTGATTGATATTTATAACTGGGCTTTTGGACAGGGATATATTGATTGCACCGATGTTACTGTAACTAATATACAAGGTGACCAGCAGGAACTGCTTGATCTGGATGATGGACATTGCGCGATTGACTGGAATGGGACATTACTTGAGTTTGGGGGAAGTATTCATGCTATCGACGCTGAGTGTCCCTGTATTGAGATTACCTGGTATGGCGCGGTGGCGTATTGCAATTATCAGAGCTTGCAGGAAGGGTTTACCCCCTGCTATGATTTAAGCGACTGGAGTTGTGACTGGACAGCAAAC
>JAIOTM010000156.1 GCA_021106755.1 Candidatus Cloacimonadota bacterium
CCCTTTGGCGTTGTTGTAAACAGATTTGGCATCGGTGATGAAAACGTTCAACTTTATTGTAAAGAAGAGAACATTCCGATTATTGCCCAAATTCCTAATAGCCGAAAAATAGCGGAGTTATATTCCGAGGGAAAGCTACTTAATCTACCAGAATTCCGTGAACAACTCCGAAAAGTGGCTGATTTCATTTCTCTGAAAAAAAAGGAGTTTGGGTTATGAAAGAAATCGTAATAATTTCGGGAAAAGGTGGAACTGGAAAAACTTCAATAACAGCTTCGTTTTCAGTACTCGGAGAAAAAGAACTAATCGTTGTGGATTGTGACGTAGATGCTGCTGATATGCACCTTTTGTTACAACCGGATTTTGAGATATCGGAAGATTTTTACAGCGGACAGTTAGCTGTTATTAATCAGCTAAAATGTACAAAATGCGGAATTTGCCAGCAGATATGCAGGTTTGACGCTATTCCAATTATTGAAAGCAATTACATAGTGACAGACTTAGATTGTGAAGGTTGCGGATATTGTGCTCTCAAATGCCCTGTCGAAGCTATCTCAATGGTTGACCAGAACGTTGGAAAATGGTTTATCTCCAAAATAAAAACCGGCACGAGAATGGTTCATGCCCGACTCGGTATAGGAGCAGAGAATTCCGGTAAGCTCGTCGCGAAAGTAAAAAACGAAGCAAGACGAATTGCCATAGAAGAAGGAAAAGAACTGATAATCATAGATGGTTCACCCGGAATAGGTTGCCCGGTAGTGTCATCTCTTTCGGGAGCAAATTATGTTGTTCTCGTTACCGAACCTTCTGTTTCAGGGATTCACGATTTAAAAAGAGTTTTTGAACTTGTCAAAAAGTTTGGCATCAAAGCAGGTTGTATCATCAACAAAGCAGATATAAATACTCATAAGGCAGATGAGATTAAGCAATTCCTCGAAGTTGAAGGAGTAGATTTGCTTGCTCAAATCCCCTTTAATGATAACTTTACCAAGGCAATGACACAGGGACAGACAATCGTGGAATTCGATAACTCATCGATTTCGAGTGCTTTGGAAGAAAGCTGGGAAAAGATAAAAACCATAATCACAAGATAAATCTGGAGGAACAATGATAATCGTATTTACAGCAAAAGGAACAGATTGGGATTCACCCATGGACCCAAGATTTGGCAGAACAGAGTATTTCTTCATCTATGATGAAGAAAAAGAAAGCGTGGAAACTTTTGATAACAGAGCGATAGCAAACGAATCACATGGAGCTGGTCCTAAGACTGTTCAAAAAATGGCTAAGTATAAAGCTGATATTTTAATTACTGGTAATGGTCCGGGTGGAAACGCCGCGTCAGTTGTAAGGCAAGTTGGGACTAAAGTGTTTGTTGGTGCGGGTAATATGACCGTTAAAGAAGCTTACGAAGCTTACAAAAACAACCAACTCAGAGAGTTTTAGTCGATTGAGAATTTCTATAATCTATGATAATACCACAACAGATAAAGAACTGATTGCCGATTGGGGATTTTCCTGCCTTGTTGAATTCAGGGACAGAAAGCTCCTGTTCGACACTGGTGGAAATGGCAAAATTCTTCTGGATAATATGCGAAAAATGAAGATAAATCCAGCAGATATTGACGATGTTGTCATTTCTCATCCCGATTTTGATCATATCGGTGGATTATCCGCGTTCCTCAATAAAAACAGCACAGCAAAAATTCATGTTCCAATCTCCTTCAAGGGAATAAAATATCCAAACAGCGTTATAGGTTATAGCTCTATGACACAAATCTATGCAAATGTCTTTCTGAGCGGAGAGATGATGAATCGTGAGCAATCTCTCGCGATACGATTAGAAAAAGGTATCGTAATTGTTGTTGGTTGCTCTCATCCGGGATTAGGCAATATCATTAAAGAGTTTGCGACAATTGACAGAATCTATGCGGTTGTGGGTGGATTTCATGGATTTGATGAGTTTTCCGTGTTAAATGAGATTGATAGTATATGCGCTACTCATTGCACAGTCAACAAAAGCAGGATACAAGAGTTGTTTCCAAAGCAATTCATTGAAGGCGGAGTAGGTAAAATCATTGAGTATAAATAGCTGTTGCCCGCTAAATTGTGTTTATCACGGTTCTCCTGTCGAGCCAGACATCATTTTAAGAGTATCATAATGCTTGACCAAAGTAACAAGAGTCAGCAGAAAGAAAATATGGATAAGAATAATAAATTTCAGACTGGTAATGTACTTACGCTTTCTATAGCACATTTGTTTCATGATATTTACACATCATTTCTCGCTCCCATACTCCCATTATTAATAGAGAAATTGGGAATATCATTAACAATGGCGGGTTTGCTGGATGTTATCAGGAAAGCTCCTTCAATGTTGAATCCGTTTGTTGGACTACTCGCGGATAAAATGTGTGTCAGATATTTCGTGATTCTCTCTCCCGGCATAACAGCAATTACTATGAGTCTGCTTGGGATTGTGCCCAATTATCTTACTCTCGCTATTCTTCTCTTTGTAGCTGGTATAAGCACAACATTATTTCATGTTCCCGCCCCGGTTATGACAAGAAAAGTTTCCGGCAAGATGGTTGGCAGAGGAATGAGCTTTCTTATGTTAGGCGGTGAGCTTGCCAGAACTTTAGGACCACTCTTGATTACTGCCGCAGTCTCATGGTGGGGATTAGAAAAATCATACAGAGTAATGCCTCTTGGAATCGTGGCATCCATAGTTCTATATTTCAGATTGAGAAATATCCGTATCAGCGATGATTTTCAAAAGAAAAAAAAAGAGTTTGGAGCAAGAGAAACATTTATGAAGCTGCTCCCTTTTTTCACTATTCTCGCTGGCTTTACAATCTTCAGGTCGATGATAAAGCTTGCGTTAACGTTATATCTGCCTACATATCTTACAATGAAAGGACAATCCCTATGGCTGGCTGGAATCTCATTATCGATATTACAGTTCAGTGGTGCGGGAGGAGCGTTTATCGCAGGACCGCTTTCGGATAAAATTGGAAGAAAAAAGACTCTCATAATTGCGTCAATTGCTATGCCAATACTTATGTTCCTGTTTCTTATCTCTAACAATGTCTTCATGATTCCGTTGTTAGTGCTACTTGGTATATTTACTATTTCAACCACACCTGTTGTTTTAGCTCTGGTTCAGGAAACAGATACTGAGCATCCTGCCTTTGTAAATGGTATTTACATGACCATCGGATTTGGAGTCAGCTCCTTAATGGTGCTGCTAATTGGCTTTTTAAGCGATAAAATAGGAATGGAAAAAACATTTATGATATGTACTTTTGCTTCGACCGGAGCAATCCCGTTTATTCTGATGCTTAAAGAAAAGCATAACACAATAGCATCGGTCAAAAAAATCACTCCGAAGAAAGAAATAGAATAATAGAGTCGTTGTCCTTCGTTTTTACGACTCAAAATCCTTCCAAAAAAATCATTTGACACATCAAGGATGGCACATCTCATTAATCACAAACACACTATGGAGTTGTTTTGAAAAAACAGATTTTCATCTTAGATGATGAGCAGGATATTCTTGAACTTGTAGCTTTACATTTAAGCAAATCAGGATTTGATCCGGTAAGTTTCAGTCATGTAGCAGATTTCTGGAAAGCACTTGAAACCACTATTCCCAATCTGATAATTCTTGATCTGATGTTGCCAGATACAGATGGAATGGAGATTTGCAAGAAGATTAGAAAGCAATCTGAATCAATCCCAATTATTATGCTTACAGCCAAAGACGATGAAATGGAGAAAATACTCGGTCTGGAACTCGGAGCAGATGACTACATAACCAAGCCTTTTTCACCGAGAGAATTAGTTGCCCGCGTAAAAGCGGTACTCCGTCGAAGCTCTATCGTAAATGCTGTAGAGAATATTGGAATATCGGATTTATTGCGAATGGATATTAATACCTATGAAGTGTGGGTAAAAGAACGAAAGATTGAACTGACTTCAACAGAGTTCAAGTTATTGAAACTGTTTATCGAAAAACAAGGCTGGGTTTTCAGTCGCGAGAAAATACTTGATTACCTATGGGGAAAAGAGAAAGCTGTGATTGACCGGACTGTTGATGTTCATGTAAAAAATCTGCGGGAAAAGCTTGGTGAAGCTGGCAAGCTTATCAAAAATGTTCGAGGAGTAGGCTACAAATTGGAAATAACCTGATTAGCTATGAAAAACAAAATATTCATCAAGATATTCAGCGGCTATGTAATTACTATCGTTATATTCGCGATTCTATATATGTTTTTTTCTTTTCGTATCATCACAGAAAATTATCAGCAGAACATACAAGAGCAACTTAAAAATACAGCTTATCTACTGGAAGAAAGAGTTACTCCTTTCTGGCAAACTAAAAACTACACGAAATTAGACTCCCTGTTAGAGGACTTATCGCTAAAAGCTAACGCGCGGATTACCATTATCTTATCTGACGGCAAAGTTGTCGCTGATTCGGACAAAAACCCAACGGAAATGAACAATCATATAAGCAGAGCTGAAATCGCGAAAGCATTAGATGGAGAGATAGGTGTTTCGGTTCGCTACAGTAATACAATGAATCAGAAAATGTTCTATCTCGCAATTCCTGTTTCGCACGAAGAAAAATTTCTGGGAGTTCTCAGAGTAAGTATGTATATGAACTGGCTTGAAGCAGTTCTGATAAGCTTGCAAAAGGAAATTGTAAAGATTTCACTGTTTATTTTTGCAATCACTCTTATTGTAGCCTTTATTTTAGCTCAAAGTATGTCACGTCCGATTCAGGTTTTAGCGGTAGCCACCCGCAAGGTCGCGAAAGGCGACTATGATACAAAAGTCTATCTGAGAAGAAATGACGAGATAAAAGATGTTGCTGACAGCTTCAATATTATGGTGGATTCACTTAATAAGACAATGAGTGATTTGCGTCATCAAAAAGAAATTCTGAACGCCACAATTACTTTTATGCGTGAAGGATTATGTATTATCAGAAAAGATGGAATAATTCTGAAGAGTAATCAACGCTTTCAAAAATTATTTCCAGCCAATAGCGATAACAACATGCACTATTGGGAAGTAATTCGAGATAAACAACTTAGTGATAGTATTGAAAAAGGCATTTCTGAGCAATCAGATAGTAAATTCAAAATCAGTATTGCCGACGCGTTTTATTTATGCTCAACTTCTTTTTTACCCAATTTTGGACACACTGTTATAGTTTTTCATGATATTAGCGAAATGGAGAAGCTTGCCCAAATGAAAAAAGAGCTTATGCTGAATGTCTCGCATGAATTGAAAACACCGCTCACGGCAATAAAAGGCTTTGTCGAAACTCTGCAATACGAAACACTTAAGCCTGAGCAGAAACACTACTTAGACATTATTGAGCGAAACACAAACAGACTCGTGAATATCGTCAATGATTTGCTCCTTCTCGCGGCAGTTGAACAAGAGACGAAAATTGATTTCAAATTATCCAATCTGCAGAAAATGTGTCAAAATGTTGCAACTTTGTTCGCAGACAGACTTGCCGATAAGAATATAACTTTTACTGTTTCAGTTGATGAAAATCTTCCAGATGTTTACTTAGATGACTTTCGCATTGAGCAGATACTGACTAACCTACTGCAAAATGGCTACCAATATACTGATGATGGGCAGATTGATCTGAAATGCTACCAAACAACCGAAAGCATTGTTTTTTCTGTATCTGATACTGGCACGGGAATTCCTGAAGAAAGCATTCCTCATTTGTTTGAACGTTTTTATGTTGTAGATAAATCTCGCTCCAAAAAGTATGGTGGAACAGGTTTAGGGCTTAGTATTGTAAAACATATTGTGTTAAAGCATAGTGGTTCAATACATGTAGATAGCCAAGTAGGAAAGGGAACCGAAATATCGGTCTATATCCCTAAGAAACTTGAACATGATTGATACTTCTATTGACAGCAAGATAATGGCAATTGTTCATTCTGTTGCCCGCAGGTATGCAAAATACTGTGACTCTTATGATGATTTGGTTCAGGAAGGATTACTGGGAGTTCTCGAAGCAAAGTCAAGGTTTCAATCTGATAAAGGTACTCAGTTTTCCACCTATGCAATGTTCTGGATAAAAAAACGAATTTTAGCCTATTTGAAGCTTGAAACAACTTTCTCTAATTCTACTACTGAACTGAATACAGATTTACTCGCGGATGAGGAAATTCCTGAAAATGAACCTGTCGAGCATCTATCAATTTCAGACTTTCCAGAAAATATGACTGGCGAAGAAATTACAATACTCAAATACATGTACGAGAAGAATATGACACTTTCGGATATTGCCCGAAAAATGAATCAACGCCGCGAGAAAATCAGGCAGAAGTATAAGAAAGCTATGAGGAAATTAAGGTTTTATTATGAAGAAGATGGAACTGACAAAATTTTTGATTAATAGAGAAAATTACAAAGAAAAGAAAAATGTAATAACTTAATAAGTGAATGTGTTAGTGAACATGTTAAATAGGACTCGCTGAACTGCCCCCATCCTCAAATCCAATCTAAGCCCCCCGGGTCGATTACGACCTCCCTCCTTATCATGGGGGTATAAGACTGTGTTGCAACACTTTACGCTTGATAATGACTTGTTTCAAAGTACCTCTTTAATATACCTATTCTTTGATAGTGGTTTTGTATAAAGTTACAAACCTTTGATGAAAAGGCTCTCTAATGAGTTTAAAATACTAATCCTATCCGTAGATAACCTTACCGTTTTTGAGAACTACACGGATATTATTCGAACCGAAATGATATGGTAAAAACCGATAACCGGGCATATCTGTAATCAGAATATCCGCTTGTTTACCGGGTTCTATACTACCGATTCTGTCCCCTCTTTCGAGGGCGTAGGCAGCATTTATTGTCGAAGCTGTAATTGCCTCTGCTACTGTCATTTTCATTTGAAGAGTTGCCAAGGTGATGATAAATTGCATACTATCGCAGTTGCAGCTACCCGGATTGTAATCGGTTGCCAGAGCAACTGGTAATCCGGCATCAATCATTGCTCTTGCTCGCGCGTAGCTTTTCATTCCCAGACTGAATATAGTACCCGGCAACAGTGTGGGAATTACTCCCGCATCTTTCATTGCCTGGATGCTAGCGTCGGATGCGGCTCCGAGGTGGTCAGCCGAAACAGCTTTTAACTCAGCGGCAAGTTCGGAGCCGCCCATAGGTTCAATTTCATCAGCATGCATTCGTATTTTCAGACCCAGTTCTTTTGCACGAATCAGCACATCTCTCGACTCTTCTATCGAATAAACATGAGCCTCGGTAAAGATGTCGCAGTATTCAGCCAGTCCTTCTTCCGCGACTCTTGGAAGCATCTCTTCTTTCAAAATGCGAATGTAGCCAGCATGGTCTTCTTTGTATTCCACTGGAAACTCGTGTGCTCCCATAAAAGTAGCCACAATGTCTATGGGTAGCGATTCATTCAGCCGCCTGATAACCCGCAGCATTTTCAATTCGCTCTCGGTTGAAAGACCGTAGCCACTCTTAGCTTCGAGGGTTGTGGTGCCGCAGGAAATCATCTTGCTTACCCGCTTCTTAGCAAGATGGAACAACAAATCTTCGCTTGCATCACGTACAGCCTGAATGCTGGAACGGATTCCTCCCCCACTCTGGCTTATCTCCACATAGCTCTTTCCCATAATCCGCATCTCAAATTCGTTTTCGCGGGTGTTAACAAAAACCGGATGCGTGTGGGGATCGACAAATCCGGGCATTACAACTTTACCATGTGCGCTTAATTCTTTGTCTGGTAAATACTTCTGCCTGAGCGTTTCACTATCGCCTGTTTCCACAATTATTTCATTATTCACTGCAATTGCGGCTTTTTCAATGATTCCCAGGTCCCGCATCTCGTCGCGTCCACAACGCACACGTTGTGGTCCCGCGAGAGTAAGCAACGAACCAATATTCGTTATCAATAAATCTATCTTTTTCATTTATTTCTCCTTTTTTCTTTTATCTTTCGGAACTGTTTTCTATGTGTTTCGATTCGAAAGCTTCGTCGAGTCGAGTAACACTGGGTTTAGCTTAACGCAAGGTTTCAAGTCGTCGTCGAAGACTCCTTACGACTCGAAGATTTTCAGTATCTCCTTAATTCCAAGTTATTTATTATTTTATATATTGTTATTTGATTCTCTGGAGGCTTCGGATTAGTTGCAGGATAGAATCTGATATTGTGTAGCATTTAACGGTCAGGTCATCAAGCTGTTCCTGCGTGAAGATTTCCTCATCAAAAGCTACGTATAACAATGAGCGAAGTTTTCCGCATGCACCTCTGGCACTATAGAGTTGCTTTGTAAAATACTGCGAATCTTCTTTCTCAAATGCTTCCGCTATGCAGTTCATTATATCCAACGTGCAAGTCCGTAAAAAAGAGGCTGTGAGCGGATTTGCCGACAAATCCAGCGTTTTCGTCAATTCCTGATTCAGCTTACGAGCAAGCTTCCAGGCAGATACATCTTCAAAGTGTTTAAAAGCCATGTTTCACCTCAATGCCAATTTAGAATAATGTTAAAACCTTGCAATCTCATTTTTTCCTCGAAAAACAGCCCCGCAATGAAGCAGGGCTGTAAGGTTTTATGTAAGTTCGTTTATTTCACTTTGTTCACAGCGAAATTAAGGGCATTGTCCAGCATACTCTGCGGGGGTTCTTTAATGAAACCATTGTCAACAAGATGCCGGGTCATTTTGCGTGAATGTTGAATCCCTTCTTCCGCGAGATCATAGTATTCCTGCCAGGTCATTTCGATTCTTGCAACACCGTCTTTTATTGCCTGCATAGCAACAGCGGCAGCTTCGTAGGCAAAAACACCTGCTTCGCTCATAGTAGGTATGATATTTTCGGGTGTGATACCACGTTTTTCGGCGTAGGTAGCGAGGGCTTCGGCAGCGGCACTTGCCATGTTATCGGTAACTTTTGTAGCCCTTGCCAATAGCGCGCCTTTAAGGATACCAGGGAAGCCAAGTGAGTTGTTAACCTGATTTGGGAAGTCACCCCGACCAGTTGCCGCAATGTACGCTCCGGCTTCTTTTGCCGCGTAGGGGTAAATTTCCGGTACAGGATTTGCACAGGTAAAGACGATAGATTTTTCTGCCATAACAGCAATTTCTTCTTTCTTTACTGTGTCAGGACCCGGCTTGGAAAGCGCGATAAGGCAATCGGCACCTGTCATAGCTTCCATGAAGTTGTCAACTTTGTTTGGATTAGTAGCCTGACATAGCTCCCATTTTCGGTAGAAACGTTTGTCCGCCTGTATATCAGCACGCTCCTTATGGAGAGAGCCTTTTGAATCGAAAAGAATCATTTTCCCGGGGTCACCACCAGCGGATATAATTATCCGGGCGATAGTTGTATTGGAAGCACCCGCTCCGAGAAAGACTATTTTTGTGTCCTCAATCTTGCGGTTGGTAAGTTTCAGGGCGTTAATGAGTCCCGCCAGCGTAACGCAGGCAGTTCCCTGAGCATCATCGTGCCAAACGGGGATGTCGCATTCCTCGCGAAGTGTATCCAGAACCTTGTAGCAGTTCGGCTGGGAGATGTCTTCTAAGTTGATAGCACCGAAACTATGCTGGCAACGTTTCACAAATTCGATAATCGCTTCGGGGTCGTTGTTACCATCTTTGTCTTTTGAGTCGATACAAAGAGCAGTTGCGTCAACCCCACCCAGAAATTTCATGAGGAAAGCTTTTCCTTCCATTACGCCAAGACCGCCGGGAGGAGTACAGTCACCATCTCCGAGAACACGGGTGGAGTCGCTGATAACACCTACGAGATTACCGCGGTTAGATAACTCGAACGAAGTTTCGTTGTCGTCGCGGATAGTTGTGGAAACCTTAGAAACACCTGGAGTGTACCATACGTTAAACCAATTGAATCCAAAAACTCCGGCTTTGGGTACGGTCTGGATTTTCCCTTTATAGAAAGAGTGGGTTAATTCCGCCAGTTTCTTAAGGAACAGGGTTTTAGCCTTAGCTATCTGCTCCTGACTGAAATCTTGCGGGAACGATTCTTCAAGATTACTCAAATCGAGTTTAAGCATTGTATCTCCTTATATTTTAGATTAAAGTACCTTCGCGTTGAGCAGTCAACTGACGTGCTTTGACATGGCTTGGAATATAGTCCGGTAAAACAACAGGTGAGACTTTGTCTTTGTCGATGCCGAGGGCGGCGGCTTCTCTGTTGTAAGCTTCAACGTGTTCAAGAGTCAATTCGCCCATTTCAACGCCGTCGAGAGCTCGTTTCGCGGCGTTTTGTCCTGCACGGCGACCAAACACGATAATATCCAACTGAGAGTTACCCATTAGCCGGTTACGTCCATGAACACCACCAGAGGCTTCGCCGGCAACATAGAGTCCCGGCAAACTTGTTTCGGTGCGTTCGTTAATTTCAAGTCCACCGTTTTGGTAATGCAGTGTGGGAAATACCAGCATCGGGTATTTGCGAATGTCTATATCGAAACGTTGAAACTGGGACTTTTTTTATCAAATTATCGAGGAAGCCCGGGACAACGGCGAAATCCGTAAAGGAATCTCCACTGAAACCGCAGCCTACTTCATCGATAATCATCTTATGCTGTTAGCATTCTCATGTGTTTCCGAGCATTACAACCGGCGCTTTCATCAATATTTCGGGAAAGGCATGGGCCGATTGGATGCGGATAGGAAAATTGAACTTATCATGCGATCCTTTCGACAGTTTTTA
>JAIOTM010000083.1 GCA_021106755.1 Candidatus Cloacimonadota bacterium
TGTTGACGCAATACTGTTGCTCTTTTATACTCCACTAATGAAATGTTACTGATAATCTGGATATCTCTGGAAACCCTATTACTGATTCAGATACTTGATACTTACATTATAAGGGGGAAAATTGAAAACAACAATATTCTGTTGTCTGTTACTTCTATGCGTGAGTGTTTCAGCTCAGATTCTCACAGATAACTGCGGGATTGAGACTTCAGTCGATAGTATTTATCTTAATAATACATCGTTGAACAGAGAGGATGGATCAATCGGTGGACAGGTATGCGATTCGCTGACTACTATGCCTGTATCGAACGCAACAATTACATCAGGTAGTTTCACAACTCAGACAGATGTGGGTGGATATTACGTTCTTACTATTCCCTCAGGTAATAATTATTCTCTCACCTGTTCAAAGGCAGGTTACTATTCCCAAACCGTTGACGGCATAGATATGCCGGACGGAGGAATGCTCTTTCACAACTTCTACATTTGCCCGTTGCCGGGAGATGTGGGCGAAGTAGGTGGGGTTGTAACCGAAGTTTCAACTGGTTTGACAATTGATGGGGCTACTGTTGTGATAGGTAGTATCTCAACTGGTTCAGATTCGCTTGGTATTTACTGTTTTACTGATTTACCAGTTGGGCTATACCCGATGATGTGCCTCGCGAATGGTTATCATAACTCTTACTGGGACAACGTAACTGTTATGCCGGATGTGGCTGTCACTATTGATTTTGTTATGCAGCCACTTGTTGCAATAGACGACTTGCCATTAGCTATAGAAGAACTTCTTATCAGCCCTAATCCGTTCAATCCCAGCACAAGCATCAGTTTTTCGTTAGAGCAGTCACAATTAGTTGAAGCTAGTATTTACAATACCATAGGACAGAAAGTTTACCAGTTACATAAAGGATACCTGCCTTCCGGCAATCACATTTTCACATGGACGGGAGTAGCGGATAGCGGTTCCGCTGTTTCTTCGGGCATCTACTTTGTACAAATAAAAACACGCACGCGAACCGTAATAAAAAAAGCGGCGTTACTAAAATAAGGAGCTAACTATGAAACCTCTGTTTATTATCTTAGTCGTTCTTGTAATGCTGTCAGCCTGTTCCTCTCCGCAAACAAAATTTGTTACAGTGGGAACCGGTGGCGTAACCGGAGTATATTATCCAACTGGTGGAGCTATCAGCCGGATGGTTAATCAGAAAACCGATGTCTATAAAGTAAAGATGGCAGTTGAATCCACTGGCGGCTCCGTTTTCAACATAAACGGAGTAATGAACGGCAATCTTGATTTCGGAATTGCCCAATCTGATCTTCAGTATAAAGCCTATAACGGTATGGACAAATGGGCTGACGCGGGTAAACAGACCGATTTGCGTTCGGTGTTCGCGCTTCACCCCGAAACAATTACCCTTGTCGCTTCTGGAGAGAGTGAAATCAAGACCATATTCGACCTCGCTGGTAAACGCGTCAATCTTGGTTCATCTGGTTCAGGACAACTTCAAAACGCGATTGATGTTCTGGAAGCTCTTGGTATTTCGGGATACAACGAAGTAAATATTGTGCCTGTTGAAAATCCGGGACTTATTCAGGATCGCCAGATAGATGCCTTTTTCTATACAATTGGTCATCCCAACGGTAATATCAAAGAAGCTACTCTTGGAGAAATTCCTGTCCGCGTTATTCCTATTTCCGGTGGGAAAATCTCAGCAATGCTTAAGGAAAAACCCTACTATACTCCCACAGTAATACCCCGTGAATTTTATCCTGAAGTTCTCAACAAAAAGGATGTCGAATCAATTGGTGTTCGAGCCACTCTTATTACGTCAGTAAACGAATCGGAAGATGTAGTATATGCTGTTACCAAAGAGATATTCGAAAATCTGGAGGAATTCAGGAAACTGCACCCGGCGTTCAAAGTTCTTACGAAGGAGAATATGCTGCAAGGGTTAACCGCACCGATTCATCCGGGAGCCTTGAAATATTATGTAGAAACAGGTCTGGCTGAAAAGATAGACCAAAAATTGATTCTGGAATAGGTCGCGTTTAGTTCTGAATAAATTCAGTGTTTATTGAAAGCTTGCGATAACACTAGCTGAATACTTTTGGAAAATTCTCGGAAAGTGATTTTGAGATTCTCCGGTTTTGATTTGACATGAAATGAGCCACATGCAATTATTGAAATAATGGAATTAAAAGAAGCTTATGATGTACCAAGGCAATCAGATATTTATACAAATAGAGGTATTGTGTTTTGAATAGAATAAAAGTTCCCCATCCATTTCCATATCAAGGAAGTAAACGGAATATAGCACATCACATTCTTCCATATTTTCCACCTGATATAGATCGACTATTTGAGCCTTTTTGTGGAGCTGGAGCAGTATCTATAGCGGCAGCGGCACATGGATTAGCATCGAAATTTCATTTAAACGATATTAATATACCATTGATGAATCTTTGGGAAGATATTCTGAATAATCCCAAAGAGTTGGTCAATAAATACGAAATTTTATGGATTGAACAACATCATGACAAAAAGAAGTTTTTTTATACAATCAGAGATGATTTTAATCGTTCTCATAAGACACATCATTTACTTTATCTGTTAGCCCGAATTGTGAAAGGCTCTGTTAGATATAGTTCTGAAGGTAAATTCAATCAGAGTGCGGATAATCGCAGAGCAGGGATGCGTCCTAATACAATGCGACGACAAATATACGCTGTATCACATATATTATCAAAAAGGACGACCACCTCTGCTTATGATTTTTGGGATGTGTTATCACTTTGTAAAGAGCATGATCTTGTTTATATGGACCCACCATATCAAGGAACTTCATTTACAAGAGACCATCGTTATTGTGGAGGTTTGTCTTTTGACGATTTTGTGGAATCTTTAAACATGTTAAACAACAATGGTATTTCGTACATTATTAGTTATGATGGCAAAACAGGAGATAAGTCTCACGGGAAAATATTGCCATCTAAGCTGAAATTAAAACACTCATATATTTATGCAGGGCGTTCAAGTCAGGAAACATTGTTAGGAAATACAGCAGATACTCTGGAATCACTATATATTTCTCCTTCACTTGTTAATCGAATCAATTTTCATCAATGCGAAAGAAAAGCTCCGTCTTATGTACAACAGGAATTGGTTTTTTCATAAGTCATGGAGAAATATCCCGATGGTTTTATGGAACTTCTCCTCAGTGTTAAAGCGAAGCGTCCCCGAACTGTTATTGAACATATCCTCAAATATGGGCAAATAACAACTGAAGAACTAAAAACTATTTATGGCTATCACCATCCACCGAGAGCTATTCGGGATGTCCGCGAACAAGGTATTCCATTAGAAATGCGTCGCGTATCCGGGAGCGATGGACGAAAGATTACTACTTATACATTTGGTAAACCATCAGATGTAAGAACCACTCAATTATCTGGTAGAACAGTGTTCTCAATAAAATTAAAATCCCAATTGATTGAAAAATATGGCTCTCGATGCAACATTTATCTGAAGATTTTCCCGTACGAGAATTACAAATTGATCATAGAATTCCTTTTGAAATTATTGGGGACGACAGAAATGTACCAGAAAATCCTGATGATTACATGTTATTGTCGGTATCTGCAAACCGGGCAAAGTCGTGGAGTTGTGAAAACTGTAAAAACTGGCAGAATAGAAATATCAAGAAATGCCAATCTTGTTACTGGGCTTTTCCAGAAAATTACAGTCATATCGCAATGCGAGAAATAAGATGTCTGGATATTCTTTGGGCGAATAATGAAATAATAGAATACAATGACTTAAAGCAAGAAGCGGAAAAAGTTCAACAGGAATTACCGGAATTTGTTAAGAATGTTTTGCGTTTACGTTTCAAGAAAGAGCAAAACAGCTAATATATTAAAAACGCCAAAGGTTTTCAAATGTGAAAAGAAAACGCGAAATACATGAACTCACTACAAACAGCCATATCCTCAACACTTTCAGCCGGATTATTGAGTTAAAACAACTGTATCGGCAAGGTTGGCTACATAAAGGGGTGGCGGAAAACGCTTGCGAATCGGTGGCAGAGCATAGCTTTGGAGTTGCTGTACTGGCAATGTTATTGCTACCTCAATTACCCCGCTCACTCAACGCAAGTCGCGTGTTATCAATGGCACTTCTGCACGAGTCAGGGGAAGTTTACGCTGGTGATGTTGTTCCGGCAGA
>JAIOTM010000061.1 GCA_021106755.1 Candidatus Cloacimonadota bacterium
CGCTCCCAAGATAAGAACTTTTCGTTGCATAATGATTTCGGGACGCAGTGCGGTACCGGCAATTATGAAGAACAAGGCATAAATCGGCCGAGTTAGCGGTTCTAACGCGCGGAATATCCGGTGATTGCGAGGCGAAAGGTTGATAATAACCGCTCCGGCTGCCATGTTGGTTAACAACGGGGATAAATGAAAAACAATTGATAGAGCTGTGGATAGAAAAATCAGACCAAGAGAGATGATAATAAGTTCGTTCTTATTTTCCAACTTTCTGGCGAAAGCGTGTATCACAGCACCTGCAATAATACCGATTATGATTGAGAAGAAAACCTCGCCAAAGGCGTGCAAGATAACGGTACTTGCACCGTGTCCAGCACTTGGATCAAGGATTCCCCCTGAAATAGCGAAAATAACGCCGAAAAGAATGACACAACCCGCGTCATCCAGAGCGACAACCCCATAAAGGTAATCAACAAAGTTTCCGTGTGCCCGAAGTGATTGAACAATTGCCACAGTCGCGGCAGGGGCGGTAGCCGATGCAATTGAGCCTAACAACAGCGCGAAAGGTAATTCTACATTAAATGCCAGCAACGCTCCGCTTACTACTACAAAAGTAGCCACAAGTTGCGTTATAGTGATGATGATAACCCGTCGTCCAACTCGTTTAAGCTTAACCCAATAGAACTCTCCGCCAATGGTGAGGGCGATAAGCCCTAAGGCAACCTCGGTAACGATTCCCAGAGATTCGTTCATGTGATGAGGAATAACGCCCATAACTGAGTCACCAAGTAGTAATCCGGCTACGATAAATCCGGTAATCTCAGGAAGTTTAACACGCCCGGCCAGTTTTCCGATTATATAACCGAAAACCAGTAAAATACCGACACTGAACAATGCGTGCTGACCCAGAAGCGCACGTAAATCGCAGAGATAGTTGAGTAAGATTTCCATAAACCGAATCAATAATTTCAAACAGGTCGGTGTGTCAATAAGAAATGTGGGAGTTGTAAGAGCGGTCTGCTCTAAGGTCGTGAGAGGCAGGATAATCCGCACTGAAATCAATGCCTTTGAATATCCACAGCATAATGTGGGTTGAATACTGAAGTATTGCCGGTACTATTTCAAGAGAAGCATTTTTCGGGTCAGTGTTGATTGTTCGGTGATAATCCTGTAAAAATAAACACCGCTTGCAACTTCCCGTTGATTCGCGTCAAGCCCATTCCATTTCACGGAATGTTCTCCCTTTTTGTATCTGGCATCAGCAATAGTTATTACTCTCTGACCTTTTATGTTATAGATAGATAGCTGAACATGTCCGGCTTCAGGAATAGTGAAATAAATATTGGTTTCGGGATTGAACGGATTTGGATAGGAGGATAGACTCAATACAGCAGAGACTGGATTTTCATCGTCAATACTAACCGTGTTAGAAAAACCGGGACTACCGTGAGGAAAGCCAGCTTCCCAACTTTCCGGAAGAGAGTTGTCCAAATCAGGATGAATCAATGTCAGCGTAGCTCCACCCCCATCCGGCTCAGTCGGCCATGGCTCATTGTCGCTGTATTCAACAGCATCAATCAAAACCATATCCTGATTATAGAGCCTGAGAATTTCTCCACTGCCACTGAATCCGAAATTGAATCCACCAATCACATTCTCGACATTCGGGAAACAATGAGTCAGTGAATCCGGCACCTGAGCCAGCACAAGATAGTGATTCGGTGTCAGAATTGTGCCATCCGGTATTATGTAAGCATGTTCATTGTTCTCATCCTTAAAAGCCCAATTGGAGAGATTCACGTTATCTATCCCATTATTATATAACTCAATCCAATCCTCCGGATTAAAATTATCTGCCGAATGGTAGTTAATTTCATTGATAACTATTTCTTCACCACTATAATTGAGATTACCGTAAGACACGCACTCAAAGCTTAGAAGTTCTTCCAAGCCGGGAGATAAAATCCAGACATAATCTCCAATAAGGATGTCGAAAAACAGATTACCAATAATTTGCACGTCAGAAAATATAACCGAAGCTAAGGCAATGTCGGAAGTAACAATTAATGAAGAACCAGCTTCGAGAATAGTATTTTCCGGTAAAAGAAATTTGTTATAACTCTGACCTGCCTGCAAATAGCAATAGGATAAATCCATTGTCTGGTCAGAGATATTAGTGAACTTAACGAAATAGGAATCATTCCAGCAATAAACAGCCTCAATTGTCAGTTCGTCACTAATTATGGAAGGTTGAGCTAATTTATTCAGAGCAAAAGTGTTAGTTCGCTTTCTTGTAACGTAGAAGAGACTATTGGCAGGATAATCATCTCTGCCGTTGGGTTCACAACGCAAGCTCTGGCACTCTTCCGTAAGCTGAATTCTAAGTTGTTCTATTACAGCGTCCTGTTGAGAATTAGTCTGATAACTCGCGAACGCATATAGTAACAGTTGTGGGTCCATCTCAGAAGTATCAAACTTAGTACCGTATATCAAATCATTCGCTTCCATATCGCCATGCAAACCATCATCAAATAGAGGTATTGTATTGAAATTATATGGCTCTCCCTCAACATCCCAATTAAGATTATAAGCATAAGCCATTAATATATTTGCCGGCATAGTTGCCCTCAGGCGGATGAAAACTTCAGGTCTTTCAATTGTCGGAAAGCTTGTTGAGCAGAAGAATTCTGATAATTGAATTGGTATCGGTCTTGTATAACCATTCAGAAAAACAGACCTTGTGTTCAGGCAATTATGCAAAACATTCATTTCCGCGTCGAATTGAGTGTTTGTACAACATTTCACCTCATCCGGTTGAAGATAAAAATCATTCTGAATAGCATTATATGTATCATCAATAAGAGAATGCAGATAAGTATAACCGCTTGTTCTAACCTGATTAACTCGAACGTTGAACATATCCCGATAAAGCTGATAATCCATTAATCGCCTGAAAAGCGTCTGGTGTTCCAGTTCTACAAAAACAGATCTCACCACATCGTAATGCCGATAAACACCTCTAAAAGAATTACCAAATGAGGCATCGTTGTCCCAGGGGAATACTTCGTACTTGTCAGTTTCCTCATTGAAAAACAGATAGATGTTTTTGGTAAAACAGTCCCGACTGGAAATAGCAAATTCGATTGCAAAGTAACTTATGATATTTGGTATATCGACACAGTTCTCAATATTTTGCAGGAATTCAACCGAATCCCAATACAGGAATTTGCTGAATAGTGTCTGAATATCTGAGTAGTCACTATCGTTGCCAATGGTTTTATCCCAGGTAATCGCGTAGTCATCATAGTGCGTTAAGGGAGCCATTGAAGCACCATGGTTTTTTCCTTTGTAAAGGTTATTGGGAAGCCGACCATTTCTGCTCAGAAAATCCTCATCAACATTTTCAATCTGGATAAAAAGACCCAGATGCTGACCATTCACAAACAAATTGCGAAAGCAAACTTCGCTGGATATAAACTCTATTTCCCGATAAAGTTTCATAGTCAGATAATTTCTTAACAATGATTTGTCTGCGTATTCCGCGTTCAGGTTCAATTTCTTACATCCGAAGATGTTATTGTTGTTGGCAAATTTTATTTTCCAGCTTCTCTTTTCAGGGAAAAGTGATAGAGTTGACATACCGCGATAGCGAACTTCACAGTTCAATGTGTCTTGCTCAAAGGATAGAACCGCGGGGTAGTAATCATCGGAATTCGGATTATTTTGCAGTGCTTCAAAATCGGCAGGAGCCATCTCTATACTATAAATAGGTAATGTCAAACTCTGACCTTCTAAATTGATGTTGCATAAGCAAATCAGAATAGAAAAAAGCAGGATTATCTTCATTACGCTCCTCCCGTAAGATACTTATTTTCAAATTTATAACGATGTCGCATTAACCCATCCACTGCATAATGTGGGTTTAATCTTCCTGTCATTGACAATATAGGAATGCTTCTCCGATTATGTAAAGAGTTTTTCTACATCTGGTAATGAATATTTCATATCTTTCTCCAAGTGTGAAAAACACACAGCCCCGCCTGAGACGGGGCTGTTGTCTATAGTTATCTTCTATCGGCTTCTACGGCTACTTCTACGTCCACGTCCACCTCCACTTCTGCTTATGGATTCTTGTGGAACCAGACAGGATTTGCCGTTGTTAACATTGATAAAAGCCTTATCGGAATCTGTAACTGTACCGGAAAAGTTGGTGTCACCCAACTGGTAGCCTGTACTGCCATTAGTTGTATTAATCACCGCTTTATCAGGATCGGTAATAGTGCCGTTGGCAGTGCCGGAATCCGTTGTTTCGCCAGCTATCATAGCAAAAACACCTGTATCCACTTCGATAACGCCAGTGTTGGGAGCACCATCGTTGTAGCAGGCGTTAGAGAGAGTCAGATCAGCAAGGTTTGTTGTATAGGCATCCGGTACAAACGAATGAGCTATAAGGCTCATTACACCAAGGTGGTTGCGATGCAGTACCACGATGTAATAAGAGCCGTCAGGTGCCACGACTCCAGGAACTCCACCGTCGCTATCCTGAATTGTACCATCGCTGAGTAAGAGCATCGATTCTTCCGCAACATTGGCTGAGTTTGGCAGAGAACGGATTTGCACCTGTACCCAGTCCACCGCGGACGCGGGCATTTCAGTAACTGAGATGCTTGCGTCGTAGGGTGAGGTTAGCGGAATATCGGGATTGATATTCGTTACTAAGTCATTGTCAGTCGCGTCCCAGGCACCTTGCAGGTAAACCTTGATATTTGTATATATCGTATTTGAAATAGGCATCTGACCACTGGTCTCATCAATGAGAACGAAATCTGAGAAAGTGGCGATACCGAGTATCCGAACTTTATTATCTGCCGGATGGCGAGTTACAATACCATCGGGCATTCTGTACCATTGTCCACTGTGATAGCGGTATGGATACAGCATGTTCTCATCTAAGGAGAGACACTCCGCGTTTGAGTAGTAGAGCGAGATAAATGCCAGCAACGAGCCGTTGTTAGCGGCTGGAGTAACATTGCAATAACGTTGAATCGTGTTGGCTTCGTAGCCTGGAATCAGATTGGGATGTACTGTGTTTTCATAAACAGCTATTCCGGTAGCACCCGGATTAGGTGTACCAGCCAGAAATTCAACTTCAATAGCGTATGAGCCGTCAACTGCCGGAGCAATAAGGATACCGCTGGAGACGCTGTTGTCCACAGTCTGGGCAAGCTGAATTTGCAGAGTGTTGGAGTAGCGGTAATCAGGGACAGCGTTAGCTGTTACTCTGGCATAGTAGTACTGACCTGACAGTCC
>JAIOTM010000081.1 GCA_021106755.1 Candidatus Cloacimonadota bacterium
AAAGCTGGAAGAAACGCGGGTGTTACTGCTGCCCAGTCCGGGTACGCCTGTCCGAATTTTTCAATTAAGTAAGACTCCTCAGCAATCATGATTCTCTCGTAGTAAAGCATGTAAAGAACGGTAAAAGTGAGAGTAAGCCACCACGACTGTGTATAAAGGATGATTCCGAGCCACATAAGGTAGTTGCCAATATACAATGGATGCCGCACTATGGAATAAATACCAGTTGTGTTGAGTTCGTCCGCGACCTGCCGCATCGTATTGCGTCCCGAAGTTCTGGCAGGAACAAAGCCGACCGTGGCAATTCTCACCACCAATCCTAAAACGCCGATTGCAATAGCAAAAGCGTTGAAACAAAGCTTTATTATTGTATAAGGTTTAAGTGGCTCTTCAGGATAGAGTGCGACTACCACCAGAAATACCAGCAGTAGCGGTAAATAGCTACGGTTTCGAAAAAGCCAGTTTCCCTGAACGCGTATTAAATCGGACAGAATCATACTTGAAAACTCCATATATAAAAGATTATAGATAGTTCATATCCACGAAAGTTGCAACATTATTGGGTTGAACAGGTTTGTCAATAAATCCCGAATTCGCAATAAATCTCCTCTATCAATATCGCTTATTACAATTGCATTTTGCCTTCCAAAACTATGTCAGGCAAGCAGAAAAGTGAGAGACACTTCCCATGAAAAAAAATATTACTCTCCTAACAGGCTCATTCTGAATCATGTTACGTCAGTAGGCAGAGAGGTCGAGAATCTTTTCGTTTGACACATTTAGTAACTCATTTTACTATATGCGTTAAAAGTGACCGTTAAGCAACCGCATATTATTCGTTGCTAAGATTTAATTGTATGATAAATAAAGATTTAAGATAATATCCCGGAGGAATACGTGTTTCAACAGATACGCAAGCGAAATTCTCAAGTAGTTTCATTTGATACAGATAAAATCACCGCCGCTCTCCTGAAAGCTGGCGAAGCCACCAGTGAATTCAATCTGGAGATAGCTGGAAAGCTCACAATGCGGGTGATGAATCTTTCGATGCAGATAATCAAAGTGCCTGTGCCTACAGTAGAGCAGATACAGGATATCGTTGAAGATGTGCTGTTGGCTTCACCATATAAGAAGACAGCCAAGGCTTATATCATTTACCGGGACCAACATTCAAAAATCAGGGAGATAGTATCCCGCGCGAATGTGAATTTGATTGACCAGTACCTTGAAAAGCTGGACTGGCAGGTACGCGAAAACAGTAATATGGCATACTCTCTGCAAGGATTGAACAACTATATCGCCGCTGACCTCAGCAAAAAATACTGGCTGAATAAAATATATCCACCTGAAATAAAAAAAGCTCATACCGAATGTGACCTGCATATTCACGATTTAGGACTTATTTCTGTATATTGTGTTGGCTGGGATTTAATGGGATTGCTTAAAACAGGATTCAAAGGAGCTACCGGTAAGGTTGAGAGTAAGCCCGCGCGTCATTTTCGCAGTATTCTGGGGCAGATAGTCAATTTCTTTTATACATTACAGGGAGAAGCCGCTGGTGCTCAGGCTTTTTCTAATTTTGATACTCTTCTCGCTCCCTTCATCCGCTACGACAAACTCAGTTACAAAGATGTTGCTCAGGCGATGCAGGAATTTGTTTTCAACATCAACGTGCCAACCAGAGTTGGCTTCCAGACACCTTTTACTAATATTACTCTCGACCTGAATGTTCCCGCGACCTACAAAGATCATCCCGTAGTTATTGGCGGGATTGAGATGGAAGTAACATACAGCGATTTCCAGAAAGAGATGGATTTGATTAACCGGGCTTTTCTGGAAGTTATGACAGCGGGCGACGCCAAAGGACGTGTGTTTACATTCCCCATTCCAACCTATAATATTACAAAAGAATTTGACTGGGAAAATCCAGTTCTCGAAGACTTGTGGGAATCCACCGCGAAATATGGAATACCCTATTTCTCTAACTATGTTAATTCCGATATGGACCCCAATGATGCCCGTTCGATGTGTTGCCGTTTACGGCTTGATACACGCAAACTTGAAGCCAGAGGTGGTGGGTTGTTCGGTGCGAATCCGCTTACCGGCTCAATAGGTGTAGTAACTATCAATATGCCCCGACTTGGTTATGAAGCTGAAAATGAAAGTATGTTTCTTGAACGGCTTGAGCATCTGATGAACATTGCGAAAAACAGTCTGGAAATCAAGCGCAAAGTGCTGGAGAAATTCACCGATAACGATCTCTATCCCTATACAAAATTCTACTTGAAAAGTGTGAAAGAGCATTGGCAGCACTACTGGACAAACCACTTTTCCACTATCGGGCTGGTTGGCATGAACGAAGCCTGTATCAACCTGATTGGTAAAAATATTGGAAGCGATGAAGGCAGAGCTTTAGCTGAGCGGGTTATGGACTTTATGAGGAGTAAACTCATTGAGTTTCAGGAGGCAACCGGCACTCTTTTCAATCTGGAGGCGACTCCCGCGGAAGGAACTACCTACCGTCTGGCAAGACATGATAAAGAACGCTGGAACGATATTATTGTCGCTAACGAACCTGCCTGGAAAAATGGAGCAGAGCCTTTTTACACTAATTCCACCCAATTACCAGTTAATTATTCCGATGATGTTTTTGAAGCATTAGATTTACAAGATACACTGCAAACCAAGTACACTGGCGGAACCGTGCTTCATATTTTTGGGGGAGAACGCATAAGTAACAGCCACGCGGTACGCAATCTCGTTGAGAAGATTTGCAACCTCTACAAATTGCCCTACTTCACCTTCACACCAACTTTCAGTGTGTGTGCCACTCACGGCTATCTCTCCGGGGAACAACGGGAATGCCCGTATTGTCAGCAGACTACCGAAGTCTATTCCAGAGTAACGGGCTATTTAAGACCGATTTCGCAATGGAACGATGGCAAGAAAGAAGAATATAAATTGCGTAAAACCTTCGCGATAGAGAAATAACAATGGTAATTGGTGGTTTTCAGAAATTTACGATGGTGGACTATCCCGGTAAACTTTCCGCGATAATTTTTACCCGTGGTTGCAACTTCCGGTGTCCCTACTGCCATAATCCCGAACTGGTTGATTATCACCGCTTCAGCAAAGCTATTGAAGTACAGGAAGTGCTTAGTTTTCTGAAAAGCCGCGCGGGGAAATTAGACGCTGTATCCATTACTGGTGGAGAACCAACCCTGCACACAGATTTGCCTGACTTAATAAGACAGATTAGAGCTATGGGATACCTTATTAAACTGGATACAAACGGCACTAATCCGAAAATGGTTCGTGAGTTAGTGAGTGAAGGTCTGTTAGACTACATTGCCATGGACATTAAAGCCCCATTAAAAAGCTATGAAGTGGTAACGAGGGTTTCTGTTGATACAAAGGCAATTCAGGAGAGTATCAATTTTATTCGGGAATGCGGGGTCGATTACGAATTTCGTACAACGGTTGTGGAACTTATGCACAGCCGCGAAGACCTGTTGGCTATCCAGAAATTGTTAGGAAACGCGAAGCGATACTTCATCCAGAATTTTGTCCCGATTGAAACACTGGACGCAAC
>JAIOTM010000455.1 GCA_021106755.1 Candidatus Cloacimonadota bacterium
ATTCCAGAAGGATTACTCGCGTGAGTCTGGATTAAATCGAACTGCCACTGTTTATACAGTTTGTGCACTGTGTCACGAGTACTAAGATACATCCAACGTCCGATATATTTCTTGAATAAATTCCTGGGAAATAGCGGAAACCGTGGATGGATAACTTCCAAGCCCTGCCAATTTTCGTGCTTTGGAATTTGCCAATAGCAATTCCAGCGTTTAATGCCAGGAATTGGGGGAAACCAGGGAACAGGAGCTATGACTTTCAGATCAACTAAATCCTTTAGGTGTAAAGTCTGGTCTATTACGAAAGGATAGGCATGCGGTCTTACCTGATTTGGGAACCAGTATCCGAAAACCAGAACTTTCATTGCAATTCCTTAATCACTTGCAGGATAGTATCCGCTCTTGCCGCCCAGTTTTCTTTTTCCCGAACCAAACGTAAAGCTCGATCCGACATTTTCTTTAACTCTTCTTTTTCATCACGTAAAGCAATCAGCTTTTCACACCAGGCATCGGTATCGTAGGGTAAGGTAAACCCTATCTTGTTTTCATCAATAAATTTCTTGCTTTCATAATTCTCGACTGAAAGAACTGGAATACCGAAACTTATGTAATCCATTATTTTAAGGGGGAAGCACGAGTCGTAATACGGATGTCTGTCCAGAATACTCAGACCAATATCCATTCGTGACATAATATCTGGACGACTGATAATCTGCTCTCCGAAGTGAACAACATTAGCTCCACATAAATCCTGAAAACCGTTACTGAATATATGAAATTTGATATCAGGTGCAACTTGTTTTAACCTGGAAACTATTGCTGGTAGAAGTACCATACCACGCTTTTCACCACCCGTGAACAGAACATTCAAATTCTCATGCACTTCACAAGACACCTTTCGAACTCTACCCGCCGGAAGTAATATACTATAATTCTTTACTTTTATCAATCTGGAAAAGCTGACAGTCGGAACAAAAAAGTGCTGAAACCACTTCTTGAAAAAAAGAAACTCCAGTCTTGAGCGAAACATTCCAATCCACCAACGGAAAGTTGGTCTCCCGAAAGCCAGAGGAAAAAGGTAATAACAATCCCTATAGAATATTGTAGCCGGAAGAGATTTTGAAACTTGAGATAGAAATCGGTAGTCAGACATTCTCAGAGGCCAGTTGACAGACTCCATATACATTCCATCGAAATCCGAAAACTTGTGTTGCGCATGAAAACGCTGGATAGCTTCACGCCTTTCATCATAATTACCGCAAATCACGAATAAATCACTTTTTTCCGTAAGTGCTTCGTAGATACGTCTTGTTCGAATTCTGGGCGCACTTATCAGCGGGAGGTTATTCTTCAATGACATATTTGTTGGAGCATAGTAAATCAGTTTCACATTGACTCCTTAAGGACATCAGGACTCCACTCCTCAGTTGCCCAAAGTGCCCCCATGAACATAAAAACATAGAGATTCATACTAATATCACCGCTAACCTGAGCATTCAGCATATAATAAACAAACATTGACGAGAAATATAAAGTAATCTGAAATCCAAAACTTTTGAAATCAAGTGTAGAAAGATGCTTCCACGCGGAAACGGCTGCAAACCAGATTAACAGCACAAACATTGCAAGACCTACAATACCGGTTTCCGACAATAACTCCATAATAATATTGTGTGGGTAAACAAAATATCCTGCTCGACTGCTTAAATACGCTCCGAATCCCTGCCCGACAATCGGACTTCCTTTAAACATCTGCCACGCTTCAAAAAGCAAGAACAGGCGGATTAAACCGGATTCGCTACTGGTACCCGTTTGGCTCATAATACGACTGGTTCCGTCCCCTTTTGAAAGTTGCATGATGCTGAAAAGTAAAATGAGAATCAGAAGAAAGGACAGCAACATCTTTGCGATTGAACCGATAGTAAGACTGTTTCTTTTGATAATGTACACAAATACAGCAAAGATAATTGAGCCTAGCAGAGCTACTAAAGGTCCGCGTGAACCAGTACGCAACGTATAATAAAAAAAAGCGATAGATGAAATCCCATACAGCAATTTAATAATAACATTACGATTCCAGAATCCCAGGAAAAGAGCCGTTACTATAGACATTCCCAATCCTCTGGCAAACCAGATAGGATTGATTCCTACAGCACTAAGTCGTTGTCCGGCACTATAGCTTGGAAGCATCAGCACAACAATATAATATACGAATCCTAACAGAAAAATGACCTTTAGCATACTCAATATCTGCACTTTAGAAGAAAACAGGTAAAAAGTTATTAACAGGACACAACCGTTTACCACAAAAACGCGCACCTTGTGTAACCCATAACTGGTTTGAGAAGAAACAATACAGGAAAAAGTCAGGTAAGCAATGAACAATATCAACATAAAAAATCTATGCCAATCTATTTTTTTCACTTCAAAATTGTTACGCGTATAAAGGAGTAAGCAAATTAACAGTATAGGAACAAAGAAATTGTATGGTATGCCAAACTGCCTGTCTAACCACAGCTTGTACATAATCGCACTTCCAAAAGTGAAAAAAGACCATGTGATTTCCGGGCAAATAAAAGCTAACAGTAACATCACGCCCCAATAGAGTACGGGGAATACTATTCCGAAATGAAACACCAG
>JAIOTM010000107.1 GCA_021106755.1 Candidatus Cloacimonadota bacterium
AAATTTCGAGCTGATAGCCCATGTGGGAGAGGGCGACTGCTGTACTCCAGCCGGAAGGTCCGCCGCCGAAAATCGCTATTAATTTGTTAAGCTGGTTTGATGGCTGGATTATGGGTAATATCGCTAACTCTCTCGCTTTGTGGATGATAGTAGCCTGACAATCGGGTATATTTACCGGGCAATCTAACTTTGCCCGGGCACACGCCTCCATGCAGAATTTATCGGGGCAGACGTGTCCGCAAACACCACCAAGTGGATTTCTGGACAAAATCTGCAAAGCGGCACGAAGATAATCAGATGGTTGTCCCTGCTTTGCAGCCATAAGGAAATCGGCAGGACTGCAACCTGCGGGGCAGGCAATAGTGCACGGTTTTTCCTCGCAGTACTCACATTTTTGAATCTCGTTTTGAAGTTGCGCGTCAGTAAGAATCATTATTACGCCTTAGTTTATTTACGGCAGTCAGTACTGCTTCGGGAGTTGCCGGAAATTTGAGGTTTATTTGATTGCTTTCCGGGTTAAGAGAGCGAACAGCATCATAGATAGCAAGCCAGGGGGCAAGACCATATATCAGAGGTGGTTCGCCAACTGCTTTGCTTCCCATTACACTTGCCTGCGAACGTCTGTCGGTTACTTGCTTTAAGGTGAAATCATCGGGAATGTCGCTGATAGTCGGGATTTTATAGGTGGATGGTGTAACGGCGAGATAACGTCCTTTCTGGTCAATTGGAAGCTCTTCCATAGTACACAGACCATATCCCTGCGCGAACGCTCCGTAAATTTGCCCGGAATCAACCTCTTGGTTTAGAGGAGAGGAAGCATCGTGTACGATAACAACTTTTTTAAGATTGTATTCTCCGGTTAAAAGGTCAATTTCCATTACCGATAGAGATGCTCCAAATACAAAGTAATAGAATGGTTTGCCTTTGCCTTTTTTATGGTCAAATGTGATGCCGGGAGTGAAATAATAACCATGCGCGCCGAGGTCGGTAAAATTGAAATAGGCAAAACTGACCAACTCACCGAATGAGCAGGAATTATCTTTAGTGGCATCGCTGTAAACTTTATCATCCCTGAATATTACGGAATCGGGGAAGGTGACAATGCTATCGTGTTGCAAAAAATATTTTACAGCCTGATTTGATAGCCTTTTTTTAAGTCTGGTTGCAGCATCCAGAGTAGCGTAACCGTTTATATCGCTTCCCGTGGAAGCCGCGGTTGGAGATGTATTACCTACCCTTTTTGTGTTAGCACTCTCTATTCTTATACGATTTATGCTTACACCGAGAACGTTTGCGGCAATTTGCGCTATTTTAGTGTTAACCTGTTGCCCCATCTCAATTCCGCCATGGGAGAGAGAAATTGAGCCATCGGTGTAAATCCAGATTAGGACAGAGCCTTGATTTAAGAAACCAGCAGTGAACGAAATACCGAATTTGCCGGGAATTACGCCGATTCCCTGCTTATTGTACTTGTGAGTTTTATTAAAAGTATCCACCTCGTGTCTAAGCTGATGATAATCGCTTAAAGTTTCTAATTCATCAAACATTTCGCGACCTACCGGCTCTAAAACTTCCATGCCATAGGGGGTGGTTTGCCCTGTGATATAGCAGTTTTTCTTACGAATCTCAATTGCGTCAAGTCCAAGAAAATCTGCCACTCGCTGTATGGCAAATTCGGTAGTTATAATACCCTGAGGTGCACCGAATCCACGAAACGCTGTGTTGGGTGGAAGATTGGTGCGGCAGGGGTAACCAGTAAATTTCGCGTTGGGAATGTAATAGGCGTGGTCGGAGTGATATAACGCACGCTCCAGAATAGCTATTGAAAGGTCGGTATAGGCACCGCCATTGGAATATAACTCAACCTGGTAGACGTTAATTTTGCCATCTGCGTTGAATCCGATTTTGTACTTGTTTTTAAATGGATGGCGTTTGCCTGTTGAGATAAAATCTTCCATGCGGTTCAGGCAGAGTAGCACTGGCTTTTGTGTATGAAATGCCGCGAGTGCCGCGAGAGAAGCCCAGATTGTAGCCTGTGCCTCTTTTCCACCAAAAGCTCCGCCCAACCGTTTTACATCCACACTAACTTTGTGGGTGGGTAGCCCCAAGATTCTGGCGGCTACGGTTTGTACTTCGGACATAGATTGAGTAGAAGAATGAAGGGTTACGCCGCCATCATCATCGGGAACGGCAAGACAACGCTGTGTTTCGAGATATAAATGCTCCTGCGCGCCAGTTTCAAACTCACCCGAAAGTGAGTAATCGGAGTCAGCGAATCCTTTTTCCACATTGCCGCACTCAATCTTACGTGGTTCAATGTAGAAGTGCCCTCGCAAAACCGCTTCTTCGATAGTAAGTACAGGCTCAAGCTCCTTGTATTCTACTTGAATATTTCTCGCGGCTTCTTCGGCGGATAACTTGTTTTCTGCCACAATTACACCAATCGGCTGTCCATAATATTCCACTTTAACATCAGGCAGAAGTGGTTGTAAATCGTTATTACCATGCGCGATATTGTTTTCTCCGGGAATATCTCTGGAAGTCAGGCAACAGACAAAACCTTCAACAACTTCAGCTTTGCCTGAATCTATGCTCAATATTTCAGCGTGAGCATATTCAGAGTAAACAAGTGCGATGTGTAAAAGATGTTCCGGCAGATGAGTTTCTCCAATGAATCGTGATGCTCCACAAACATGCAGTTTTCCGCTCAGGTGTTTTTCAGTCATTGTTCTGCTCCCCTATCCGTAAAAAATGCTTCAGGAGATGATTACGAATAAGCTCCGACCGATATTCCTCGCTTCCGCGTACATCCGAAATAGGCGAAAACCCGTTGGCAACAATATCTTGAGTTGCTGAGATTGTATCTTCATCAAGCTTTTTGCCGATAAGGAATTGCATTGTTTTTAACGCCAGAGCGGGAAACTCTTTAACGCCTCCATAAGCGAGTGTTGCTGAGAGAATTGAGCCATCATTATCCACTTGCAATGTAAAGCAGGAGCTAACAGACGCGATGTCCACGTTTTTTCGCTTGGCTGTTTTGATATAACCGCAATAATTGTAGTTTTTCAGGGGGATTTTCAAAGCAGTAATCAATTCTGTGGGGTTAAGATTAAGCTTTTTATAGCCCATGTAAAAGCTTGAGAGAGGGATACAGCGGGTTGTTTCTCCGATAATTTCCACCTGATCAGATACAGCGAGTAAGTCAGTTGCTCCATCGGCTATTGGGGAAGCGTTTCCGATGTTTCCCGCAAGAGTGGCGATATTGCGGATTTGTGTTGAGGACATATTGTCGATAGCTTCATAGAGAGCTGGTAAACTTTCTTTAACCACCGGATGACTAAGAATTTCTGCCAGAGTTGCTGTAGCCCCAATGGTCAGCATATCCTTGCCTGCCGAAATTATTGAAAGTTCATCTATCCGCGAAATATCAATATAATGGGTGTGAAATCGTTTATGAACATTTGCTTCCACAAAAAGGTCTGTTCCTCCGGCAACGATTTTCACCTTTCCGGCTTCAGCTTTCAGAGTTGACAGTACTTCTGTAATACTCTCAGCGAGAGTGTAACTTTCTACAGGATAATATTCCGGCACATTCTCAAGAGAAGTGGTTAGCGGAAATGGTTCGTTTCGTAAGGCATTTTCGGCTGACTTAGCCCAGAGGGGCATAAATAACCGCGTCTCTAAAAGTCCAGAATGGACGCGGTGGATAAGGGCTTCGCCTGCCTGAACAATATGACGATAGCCTGTACAGCGACAGAGATTTCCTTCGAGTGCTTTCTTAAACTCTTGCAAATCTGCCGAAGGATTACCGACAAATAAAACGAAAATACTCATTATAATACCCGGAGTACAGAAACCGCACTGCGTGGCGTGGTTCTCGTAGATAACCTGCTGTATGGGATGTAGATTATCAGGAGTGCCAAGTCCTTCGGCTGTTATTACATGCGTATTGTGTAAACGTGCCGCTGGCAGAATACATGCGGTAACGGCTTTATATCGGAACTCGCTATGTTGCCATCTGCCGAGAGCAATAGTACAAGCCCCACAGTCTCCCTCGGAGCAGACTTCTTTAGTGCTGTTTACACCCAATAATCGTAGCACTTCCAAAGCGGTTTGTGCGGGTCTTGAGGTGAACTCTACCCGCTTTCCATTAAGAAAGAAAATCAGTCTGATTACTTCTATCATATAACCTCATTTTTTATCTCATCACAGATATTTTTTACAATAGTAAGGGTAAGCTGTCCAGAACTTTCTGTTGTTAAACTGGCATCCACATGTTTATTGGAGATTGGTTCCGGTGCTATGAATCCTATAGTTTGTACTCAAACTCATACATCGAGAATATCTTTTTTTCGTTATACTCATGGCAAGAGTATAAATGATTGTAACTGTTATTGTCAACCAACTTTAAGGCTTCTTTCAGACACAGTTAAGTTGACGCTCCTTATTTGTTAAATAAACGAAAAGAGTTGTCATAATTTTCTGTTTCTAGTATTTTGTTAACAAAGTTCTGCAACATTGATAAGGAAAACCATGAAGTTCATATTAATTGAAGAAGCCGCCGGATCTATTTCACGGTTAACTGATATTTTATCGCCATTTGCGAAAATAGAAGTCGCTTCCAACAGCAGTCAGATATTCAGGCTTTTTTCGACTGCTGTACAAACTGGTGAATACTTCCGATTGATACTTATCAACATCAATATGAAGGAAATTGATGTACCGGAATTTTTCTTACACATCAATCGGTTGGAAAAGAGTCGCAACCTAAAAAAGACTATTAAAATTGCAATCTCCTCCGAATGTAACGCCCGGATGGTTAAACTTTCGCGAGAGATAGGATGTGATGCTTTCTTAGTAAAACCAATTCATAAGGAAACCATCATCCAGAAGTTGAAAAAATTTGAATTAATTAAGAATCAAAAAACAGAAGATTCTCAGGATTCAGACAATAGTGAATCCTTAATCCCTGATGAGCAATCAAGTGACGTGAAAAAAAATAGTGATATGAAGAAAAAGAAGAGGAAACTTTTTCGAAAGTGCGGAACAGACAGAAAAATGAAGCTCTTTATGGAAGCGATTGTTCTGGAAAATAAGTGGAGAATTCGGGATGAATAAACCGAAGCAAACAATTAAAACCCGTCTGATAGAGCTTAGCAGGTCTGATAAGTCAACTATGGCGAAAACCAACTTACTTGTAGAGCTCAACGGGAAAATTGCCAAACCGGATTCGGATGCTAAGGAAATTGCCGAAGTTATAAAACGCGAGCCGAATATTACTGCTGCTGTGCTCCGTGTAACCAATTCAAGCGCGTTTGGGCAAATCCGCCGGGTTACCGATGTTCACCGGGCTGTAACAATTCTGGGATTGTCCAATTTGCAACGGATTTTTACCGCAGAAGTTCTCAGATCAGCGTTTCAGATTGAAGATAGAGTATTATGGGAAAACCTGTGGAGGCACAGTCTGGGAGTTGCGGTTGCCGCCAGAAATATAAGTAAGTATGTTAATCCACAATGGAGCGAAAGCCTTTTTACCGCTGGTCTTCTACATGATTTGGGTAGCTTCATTATTTTCAAATATCTGCCGAAAGAGACCCGTGCGATAAAGAAATACTTAGAAAAAGCTCCAAACAAGATGCTTCTCGAAGCAGAAATTGATATACTGGGGCTTACTCACGCTCAAATCGGGGCAATATTTACTAAGGAATGGAATTTTCCGCCAATGATTGTTGACTGCGTCATGCAACATCATTTTATTGGGAAATCATTACATAAAGAGATGATTGCTGTGGTTACTCTGGCAAATAATCTGGCAAAAGGGATGGAGTTGGGCGCGAGTCTTAATCTACTTGTTGAACCGATGCCTAATTGGGTCTGGGCGATGTTGCCTATTCCTGAAAATGAATATGTGAATCTTATTGAAAGTATTTACCGGGATTATGAAGAGATAATCT
>JAIOTM010000136.1 GCA_021106755.1 Candidatus Cloacimonadota bacterium
GAAAATCTGCCTTATCAGAATTTGAGATGCTCAAGAATATACGGTAAAGGAGGTGATACTCAATGCCGATAGTTTATGCAAAAGATAGCGAACCGTTTGAAATTACGCTGAAGCGGTTTAAGAAAAAATGCGAACGTGCAGCAATTCTCTCTGAGATTAAAAAGCACCAGACATTTGAAAAACCAAGCGATAAAAGAAAACGCAAACTGAACCAGGCAAAGCGTAAGCTTGTTAAAGCTCGTCGCAAAATGGCAAGGTATTCGTGATAGACGTTATCTCTCAAGCGATTAAGGATGCTATGCGGGCAAAGGACAAGGAAAGGCTTACTGTGCTTCGCTCACTCAAAAGTGCTCTTATGAATCGAAAAATTGAGTTGAATAAAGAACTTGATAAAACTCAATCGCTTGAAGTTCTGCGCAAAGCAGTCAAATCCCGCCAGCAATCTATAGAGATGTATAGAGAAGGCGACAGGGATGATCTTGCTGAACGCGAAATTAAAGAAATCTCCATAGTTGAGGAATTTTTGCCGAAAATGCTGTCCGAAGATGAAATTGGTGCGATTGTCAACCGCGTAATCGCGGAAGTACAAGCCGAATCCATGAAAGATATGGGTAGCGTTATAAAGCAGGTTATGGCAGAAACCGCAGGTCAGGCAGATGGCAGAACTGTCAGTCTGATTGTAAAACAAAAACTTACATAGCAAAATATTATTGATATAAAGAGGGGAGTTTCCCCTCTTTTTTCATTTTTGGAAAACAGAATCGAAATTGAATCATTGTTGGCTTAAATATAGCAAGGAGTGATTAATGAGCGTACTTGATATAATATTTATCGCAATGTTTATCGTTGTTTTTTCATACGGCTTCAAAAGAGGTTTCATTGCTTCCGTGCTTCAACTTGCTGGTATCGTACTGGGAATTATCCTTGTAGCCCGATTTGGTCCGTTAGTCCAGCGGGGATTGATGTATTGGTTCAATCTCGGAGCCACTCCAGCCGCGATTCTCGCCTATATACTTATATTTCTGCTACTTTTACTGATAATCAGAATAATAATTACACTGTTGCAAAAAATAACATCTTTTCTTGGCTTGCGTTTCATCGACAGAGTACTGGGCGGGTTGTTCACTGTCCTCAATTTTTTCCTGATATTAGTATTGATATTCATGGTTCTCAGTTCGGTTCGAGTGCCAGTTGAACGCCTTACTAACACCTCGCATGTTGTCATGTCGGTGGAATCATTTGCCCATACTGTGCAGAACAATCTACTTGGCACAGGGCTGTACTGGAATCCTCCTCCAAAACGCGGTCAGGAGCCTCTATAGCATTATGACTGAAAATTTTGACTGGGGGGAAACAGCCCGACAATTAGAATATGACAAAATTCTGCAATTGCTGGCGGGTGCTTGTCACTCAAGCTCTGGGAGCGACATTGCCATAGAGCTTACACCCCTGACCGATGCAGATGAGATTCGTCAGAGATTAGACTTGATTTCGGAATTGAAAGAATTACTCGCTGAAGGTTTCTCAGTAGATTTCAGCCGTGTAAACAACTGCGAACACTTACTCGTTAAATTCGAGCATTCCGCCTATTCTTTTGAGGAATTTACTCTGATTTACAATAATATGGCAGTTTGTTGTAAGCTCCGCGAAAATGACGAAGAGTTAGAGGAATTTCCCCTGATTTTGAAGAAAGCGCTAAGTATTACAGCCTATCCTGATTTTACTACCCGCTACGAAGCAATCTTCACGCCGGAAGGTGAAGTAATGGACAGTGCTTCCCCTGAACTGGCACACATTCGCAAACGCCGCCGCCAGCTTCGAGTATCTATCAATAAAACGCTGGAAAAGACAATTACCGAAAACGCTTCAAAACTCAGTGATTCAGTAATCACTTTGCGGGATAATCGCTATGTGGTGCCTGTTAAAGAGGGTCATGCCTCCTCCTTTGGCGGAATTATGCACGGCAGATCTGCCAGTAAAGCAACAGTCTTTATACAACCAGCAAACGCGGTTGGTATGAATAACGAGCTAATCGCCCTGCGTGATGATGAGAAAGAAGAAATCTATCGCATTTTCACCAACTTTACTGCTCAGATACTAATCGAAGCTGAAACCCTCCTGTCCTCATTTGAGCTACTTCCAGAATTAGATTTCTATTTCGCCTCTGCCCGCTACGCGAGAGAAATTCAGGCAGCCCCACCCCAGATTACGCGGGAATCACATATTACACTGTTAAAAGCAAGGCATCCGCTCCTTATTCACACTCTCGGCTCTGTTTCAAATGTGATACCGTTTGACATTGAACTGGGACTGGGGAAACGTATTCTCGTACTTTCGGGACCCAACACCGGCGGCAAGACCGTGTTACTGAAATCAATCGGGTTATTAACCATGATGGCGATGTCTGGTCTGCATATTCCGGCAGATGTTGCGAGCGAGATTGGATTGTTTCCCTCTGTTTTTGTCGATATTGGTGACCATCAGTCGCTTGAAGACTCTCTGAGTACGTTTTCATCTCACTTGCGGCATATAGACGCGATGCTACGTAACAGCAAAGAAAACACCCTCGTACTGATTGACGAAATAGGTAGCGCGACCGACCCTGAACAAGGTTCCGCTCTGGCTCAGGCGGTTATTGAGAAACTAGTGGAACTAAAACCTGTTGGAGTAATAACCACTCATTATATGTCAGTAAAAGTGCTGGCTGAAAACCACGCTATATGCGAAAACGCCGCAATGCAGTTCGATACTCAAACCCACACACCTACTTACCGAATAATGTACGGTTTGCCAGGCAACAGCTTTGCGATAGAGACTGCTGAGCGACTTGGTATGGACAGCGATGTAATCCTCCGGGCAAAAGAGCTTAGTGGATGTCAGAACACAGAGTTAACAGACCTTATCAGCAAGATGAGTACTTACAGAAAAGAGTTGGCAAGGGCGAAATATGATTATGAGTTGAAGACTCGTTTACTGGAGCAAAAGGCTGAAGATTACCAGAAAAGAGTAGAAACCCTTGAGCAGGAAACCAAATCTATTAAAAAAGAGGTTTCTCTCAAAGCAAGAGACTATCTTATCCGAATGCAGAACGAAATTTCAGAAGAGATAGAGCAGATAAAGAAGGAAGACAAGGAAACCCGCAAAAACGCGCTTCGCAAGACTTCGGAGAAAATTTACGCGACGCAGAAGGAGCTTTCAGAAGAGATAACCACTTCCGGTGAATGGATTCCCCTTACCAAACCTCAATTAGATATGGAAGTTTGGGTACCGGAGTTCGAGACAACCGGAACAGTTGTTTCAACAGATGGAAGCAAAGTACAGGTGAATGTGGGAGGCTTCATGTTCACAACCGAATATAAGAAACTATATACTAACAAAAGCGTTATATCTAAGAAAAAGGGGAAAAAGACTATTACTTCTTCTCCGGCTCCTGTAAGAACAGCCCGTATGGAGTTGAAGCTGCTTGGTTTTACATTTGACGAAGCCAGACCTGAAATTGAAGCGTTTCTTGATGAAGCTCTGCTCGCGGGCTTAGATTTGGTTCGAATCGTGCATGGTAAAGGTTCAGGAGCACTCCGCAGTAAAGTAAGAGCTTATTTGCGGCGTCATCCCCGGATAAAGGAGTTTTACTCACCTGCCGATTCAGCGGGTGGCTCTGGGGTAACAGTCGCGAACCTAAGGGATAAATAATGATAGACCAGACGGTTATCGAACGCATTCGCGAAAACGTTAATATCGTGGATGTTATCAACAGCTATATTCCGCTTAAAAAAACCGGACAGAATTACAAAGCGTTATGTCCCTTTCACAAAGAGAAAACGCCTTCGTTTACGGTAAGCGAAACCAAGCAATTATATAAATGCTTCGGTTGTGGTAAAAGCGGATCGGTTTTTAACTTTATTATGGAATACGAAAAAGTGGAGTTCCCCGAAGCTGTGAAAAAAGCCGGAGAGTTCGCTGGCATACATGTTGATGATGGCACAAAACACTCTCGCACAAAATCAGACCTGCTCTATACAGCATATACTCTGGCAATGGATCATTTTCGCGGTAATCTGGAAAAATTCGGCGGGCATGTATGGGAATATATTAATGAACGTCACATCTCGGCTGAAACAGTAAAAGCATTTGAGTTAGGGTACGCTCAGGATAGTTTCAACGCACTTAGTACTTACCTCCTGAAAAACCAGATTAATCAAGGTATATTTGAGAAAACAGGTTTATTTGGAAAAAATAATTCTGGATTTTACGATTTATTCCGGGAACGATTGATGTTTCCTATTCGTTCTTCCCGGGGGAAAGTTGTAGCGTTTGGCGGCAGAGTGTTGCATAGCGACCAACCCGGTGGAAAATACATAAACTCTCCCACTACAGAAATCTATACAAAGGGAAACGAACTTTACGGACTTCATGTTTCCCGCTACGATATTAATAAAGCTGATAAAGCATATATTGTGGAGGGATATACTGACGCCCTGCGCATGTACGATTCCGGTTTTACTCAGGTGGTGGCGTCTTTGGGAACAGCACTGACCGAAGAGCAGGTTCGTAAGCTTTCTCGCTTTTCTCAGAACATGTTTGTCTTATATGATGCGGATAAAGCAGGACTGAAAGCAGCCGCTCGTGCTGCTCAGAATATTCTGGCAATGGGGAGTACTCCCCGGATTGTCCGGTTACCAGATGGTGAAGACCCTGACTCACTTATTCTGAATGAAGGTAAAGAGGCAATGCAGGCATACTTAGACAAGGCTGTAACTTTTGAAGAATTTATCTATACTGAAACAGACCTGGAAATCAGCGAGCGACAGCGTCTCGACATGATTGTTGAGACAATTGGCAGGATAGAAGACCCAATCTCACAGGAGTTGTTCACTAAGAAAGCATCTGAAAGATTCAGTGTTACTTCACGCGCCCTGAAAAGTAAACAGCGGCAGGTACGGAAATCTAAAGTAAGCCAAACATCTCTTCCTGAAGCGAAAAAGAGCGGGTTAGCCCGTGAAATAATGAAATTAATAATAAATTCCCCGGAAACTTTAGAAAAAATTTGCTCGGAAATTGATTCCGATTATCATATATTGGATGAATACTGTAATTTGTATAAAAGTATCATAAATGACAGATTTGGATGGTCAAACATTTCATCGTATATGGAAAAAGTCGAGTCGGAAATAGAGAGAAATCAGCTTGCTGATTTGCTTATAGACGATTCCGACTGTTTTCAGGCGGAATTAGTTTTCAATGAGA